>JANOHH010000382.1:0-3887 GCA_031406395.1 Verrucomicrobiota bacterium
AGCATCTCCACCGGGTAGCCGGTTTTTTCAGCGACCACCTGGATCAGCGCAGCAGCCGCTTCGTGCTCGCCGACGGTATTCTGGGAGCCGGTGCGGGGTATTTCATGTCCATGAGACAACGTGTCGCCAGGTGAAGACGCGGTCAGGAACTCCACTACCTGGCGCAACGTTTGCAACGTGCCCAGATGTTCGGGTTTGATCTCCGGAGCGTTTGGCAGACTACCGCGAAGCGCCGCCATGATCTCCACCCGCTTGATAGAGTCCACGCCCAGGTCGGAATCCAGACCCATATCCAGGTTTAGCATCTCCACCGGGTAGCCGGTTTTTTCTGCCACCACCGCCAGCAATGCCTGGCTTGCTTGGGCAACATCGATGGCAACCGCCGAAGCCACGCCGGCAGCCATCGGCGCTGAGTGCGCTAAAGTCGCATTCCCTGCGCCGAGAAAATCCACCACCTGCTGCAGGGTTTGCAGCGAGCCGAGATGTTCCGGCTTTATCTCCGGCGCCGAGGGAAGGCGACCGCGCAAAGCCGCCATGATCTCCACTCGCTTGATTGAATCCACCCCCAGGTCGGAATCGAGGCCCATCTCGAGACTCAACATTTCCATCGGATACCCCGTTTTCTCCGCCACCACCGCCAGCACAGCTTCGGCCACGTCGGCGACCCCGGAGGTCGGCCGCGCAGATTCGACCAGCACAGCATTAGCGACGGTGGGATTTTGCGCCGGGAGGTACGCGGACGGCAATGCGGCGGGCGTGGATGAGAGCACGCCGTTGCGTTGGCCACTCGTGGAACGAACCGGAAGAACGGCGGAGGTTGAAGCAGAAGCGCGGGATCCCGTCGCCGGATTCAACAACTCGCGCCGCTGCTCGAGCAGCGCTTCGAGAGTGCGACGGGCGGCATCTTGTCCCTCCAAAAACTGGCGGTGCAGTTGAGCGGTTTGCTCCTGCAACTTTTGCAACGAGAGCATTCCCTGCTGCGCCACCTGCAAGGCGGCGTCCAGATCGGATCGCAACGCCGGTTTGGCAATCGTCGGCGGTGCGATTGCCGGTGCAGCCGCAGGCTTGGGTAGTTGCCCGTTCTGCCGTGCCACACCGCTAACCTGGTCGTGGTTATTTCCCGACACTGAAGCCGGCCTCGCTGGGGAGCGCTGGGCAGCCGGGTTCCGGTAATTAGCGCCGGTCAGCGACAGGGTCAAACTGGGCTTTCCGTTGGCCACGGCCAGCGGCAGCTCCGGGGTGTTCTCCCAGCAGGTGAGGTCCACCGCATGACCGAGCGCACCCAACCGGCATAGGGCCAAAGCCAGGTCGAACGTTCCCGACCGCGTTCCTTTCGAGGCGTCGAGAGCGACGGTATCGACTTCCGATCCCGGCAAGATCGCCTGCACCAGGTCGGTCAGTACGTGACCGGGGCCCACTTCAAAAAACGTGGCCACACCGTCCGCATGCATCTGTCGAATTTCGGCAGTGAAGTCAACTGGCCGCACCATTTGATTCGCCAGGAGTTCGCGCGCAGCATCGGCCTCCACGGGGTAGAGAGCGGCGCTGCTGTTGGCATACACTGGCAGCTTTCCATCGAGCAAGGGAACCTCCGCCAGCACCGTTGCAAACGGATCTCGCGCGTCCGCAACCAACGGGCTGTGGAACGCCGCGGAGACGGGCAACACCCGGGTGCGCACCGAACTTTTTTCCAATTCCATGGCCGCCAGTTCGATCTGGGCCTTGGATCCCGCGAGTACGAATTGGCCGGGCGAGTTCCGGTTGGCAATGACCAGTTGCAGCTCCTGCTCCTGCAGGAACCGCCGGATTTCCGCTTCCGAACTCTGCACCGCCAGCATGGCGCCTCGATCGGCGGCCCCAGCCTGCCCGGCCATGAGCCGACCGCGTACGTTGGAAAGCTGGTGTAAACGTCCCGTTTCGATGCGTCCGGCTGCGCACAAGGCCAGCAGCTCCCCATAACTATGCCCCGCGGTCGCTTCCGCAGCGACCCCGAACCCGGCCAGCACTCCCAAAGCTCCCAGACCTATGGCCCCCAGCGCCGGCTGGGCAATGTCGGTATATCTCAGGGCCTTCTCCTGCTCGCGGCGGTCGCCATCCTCAAAAACCGGGTGCGGGTAAATGAAATCACTCAACCTCGGCCGTTCCAGCTCCGGGCGCTCTGCCGCGAAACACTCGTCCGCCGCCGCCAAGGATTCCAGCATCGCGGGGAACTGGCAGGCCAGGTCGCGGAGCATGCCGACATACTGCGAGCCTTGACCCGGAAACAGCATCCCAAGCTTGCCTCGACGTTCGCCCGAACCAAAGCAGAGGCCATTCGGCAAAACCCAGCTCGTCTTTTCCGGATGCTTTTCGAGCATCGCGATGGCCGCATCCCGCAACGGGGCCAGCGGGGTGCCCTTGACAATCGGCAGCAGCAACCGGTAAGCGTGCCCGCTTTTGAACTCCTGCCGCGACCGGCGAGCGCGGCGCCGGACTTCACCCCAGGGCATATCGGCAACGAGTCCAGCTAGCCAGCCGCGAACCTCTTCCCGGCGGTCACTGCTGCAGGCGAGGATCTCGACATCGCCGTCCCATCCGGGCTGCTCGCGCCGCCGGCCGTGTTCTTCCAGCACGCAATGAAAGTTCGTGCCGCCAAACCCAAAAGCACTGACGCCGGCCCGCCGTGGGTGCGCGGACCGAGGCAGCCACGGACGCTTCTGCGTATTGAGGTAAAAAGGAGAGCGCCCCGCGCCCAGCTCATCGATCGGCTGGCTGACTTTGATGGTCGGAGGCAGCACCTTGTGGTCGAGAGCTAGCGCAGCCTTAATCAGGCCGGCCACACCCGCTGCCGCCTTCGTGTGGCCAATTTGGGATTTCACCGAGCCGAGCGCCGCCCAGGTCCCGTCGGCGCGCGCTTCCCGAAACACCTCGGTGAGCGCCTGAACTTCCGTCGCATCCCCCACCCGCGTACCGGTGCCGTGAGCCTCCACCAAATCCACCGTATCCGGAGTTATGCCGGCATCCGCATAAGCGCGCCGTAACGCCTGCCGTTGGCCTTCGGCTCGGGGCGCATAGATCGCGTTGCCTTTGCCGTCGCTGGAAGACCCGATTCCCTTGATCACCGCATAAATCCGGTCTCCATCCCGCTCCGCGTCCGCCAGCCGCTTGAGGACCAGCATGCCCAAACCCTCGCCCAGGAGGGTGCCGTCGCAACTCCGGTCGAACGGCTTTGCTTCACCCGACGGCGAAAGCGCCGGCGTCTTGCTGAAGCAGAGATGCATGAAAATATCGTTGAAAGTGTCGAGTCCGCCGGTGATGACCATGTCCGATCGGCCGGCACTCAATTCGAGGCCCGCCAGGTGCAATGCCGCCAGCGAGCTGGCGCAAGCGGCATCGACGACGCAATTGGTCCCCCCGAGGTCCAGCCGGTTGGCGATCCGCCCGGCCGCGACATTTCCCAGCAAGCCCGGAAAGGAATTCTCCTGCCAGCCCACGTAAGCGTCCGAAATGCGCTGCACCACGTCTTCGGCAACGGATTCTCCCACCCCGGCTTCCTGAAGCGCGCGTCGCCAGACGGGATGCCCCAGCCGGGCGCCCAACGGGATGATCAACTCCAACGCCCCGGTCACTCCCAGGATGACACTCGTGCGTTCACGCGGGAACGGTTTGTCCGCATAACCCGCATCCGCCAGGGCCTGTTTGGCAGCCAACATTCCCAAGAGCTGCGTTGTATCGGTGGCCTCCACATCTTTCGGTGCAATTCCAAAATCCATCGGCACGAAATCCACCGGTGACAGAAATCCTCCCCGCCGTGCGTAGGTGCGATCGGGAGCCTTGGGGTCAGGGCTGAAATAATCCGCGACCTTCCAGTGTGAGTGCTCGGGGATCGGTGAGATCGCATCCACGCC
>JANOHH010000390.1:0-3167 GCA_031406395.1 Verrucomicrobiota bacterium
CAGCAAAAAGCGGTCTCGATCACGCCGCAGGTGCAAAGTGAAACACCTGCGCGCCGTAGGCGGGCAAATCCAGATACAACCCCTGCTGTGCGATGTCGCTGCCAACGCGAACATAGCTCTCCTCGCTCAGCCGATCGCGCATGGCCCAATGATGTTCCGTCAGCCCCGGCGCACTCAACGTCACGTAACACTGGCTGCGATGCGAGGCGAGGTTGACGACCACCAGATCGAACTCCGGCGATTTTGCCTGCCACTGCACGATGATGAAGTTTTGCCCGGTGGGATTCCCGTCCCACGCGGCGCGCGGCACGAGAATTTGCGCCCGCCCGCGACCCACGCTGGCGGACTTCAACGCGGTTAGAAGTTTCTCATACGCCGCGTGAATTTCCGGCTGGGTCGGTTCGACGGGACGGCGCGCCAGTTGCACCGGCAGTTTGAGCCGGGCGCCGGTGAGTTGACCTTCGTGCAGGAAACGCATTCCCGGCAGTCCCAGGATCGCCAGCGCGGCCGTACGATTTTCCTCGCTGGAAAGTTTGGCGGCGACCCGATCTTCATCGTGATTCTCCAGAAAATGAACGCTGGCAGCCACGTATTCCGGGGGCGCCGCCAGCAACTGTTTTTGCGCTTGCGGGTAATTTCGCGCGATCAGTTCGTCGTAAAGCTGCTTGTCGTAGGTGTAATCGAATCCGAGGGATTGCAACCGCCCTTCCAGCCCCCAATAAACTTCCGCCATGAAGAGGAAACCCGCTTGCGCCTGTTTCACCGCGGGGATCGCCTCCGACCAAAACTCACTTGTCGGCGGCGGTTCGTTCGTCGGCAGATGCGCCCAAGTCTTCGCGAACACATCATTCAGCAGCAGCATCGCCATGTCGCAACGCACGCCTTCGCAGCGCGCCGCGATGGAAAGCAGAAGCTTTTGCATGGCCGCACGCGTGCCAGCTCGGCGGTAGTCCAGTTGCGCCACATCGGTCCAAGGCGCAAAATACGGGTCCTTGCCGTTCGCAATCCAGCACGGACCAGCGGGGGTCTTCTGGAGGAATGTCCCTGCCAGCGCGTTCGCGCTTTGCACAAACAACTCCGGTTGCTTGGCCACCCATGCATGATCAATGCCCAGGTGGTTCGGTACAAAATCCAAAATCAGTTTCATCCCGTGCTGATGCAGTTTGGCGCGGAAGGCCTGCAAGCCAGCCTCCCCACCCAGCGCGGGCATGACTTCGTACGCCGCAATGGAATAGGGCGAGCCGCCTACATCCTCGTCGCGCCAACCGGGGAGCACTTCGTCGTAAGCGCGGCGCAGGCCCGGCTCGTTGAGGGCGATCGCGCGCGCACGCGGACCGGTCGGCCAAACGCCCATGAGCCAGATGTGCGTGAAACCCAATTGTTGCCAGCGCGCGAACTCCGCCTCCGGCACCGTGGCAAGCGTAATGGCGCACTGATGGCGCTCCGACAATTCTCGTAACCAGCAACGCGTGTTGATTTCGTAAAGCAGCGGATGATTCATAACATGTTCCCCACCGACGGTAACACGGTCCGTTTTCCGGGCAAATGGAAACGCAGCGAGCAAATTCCTCCCGACAAGTCCGAACAAGTCGTTTCGCCTTTACCGCTCGCAACCCGACCGACATCTTTCTGGCGAAATGAAACACGCATCCACCAGCTCACCAAAATTTCCCTTTCCGAATCCCCCAATTTTCCTCCGCTCCGCCGCCACCATTTTCTTGATCAGCCTGACGAGCGCTTTGTTCACCCAAGGTCAGACCGTCTCCCCACCCGGGCGCTATACCAACTCGGAATTGCGCCGCTTATGGAAACCGGTGGCGGACACGCCTTATTTGCAGGAGATCGGGGAAAAGGTCGCCACGGACAAGCCAGTCACTTCCGTCGCGGTTTACCAAGACTCGGTTTATGTCGTGGTCGGAGGATCGCTCCAGCGATTGCAGGGTGGTGTTTTGAAGGATGCACCCGGCGCCCCGGCTGGCGTGAAACGTCTGCGGTCGCTCGGTGGCTCGGTCTGGGCTGCGGCCGACAAAGGTACTTACCGTTTCACCGGGAGCACCTGGGCGCAGGTTGAGGAACGATCCTTCACTGATTTCTGCGTTCATCTGGGTCAGGTTCATGCCGCCACGCGGGACGCTGTTTTTCGGTTTGAGGGCGGGAAGTTCGTGAACCTCCGGCCCGCCAGCGGTTACTTATCAACCGACACAACGGTGTTGATGGAGGATTTCACCCAGGTTCTGGCCGACCCGGTGGAAATTGGACCGCTGGAGCGGATCGCGTCATACAGCGGGACGCTGTACCTGTTGCGCCCTGGCCGGCTCGCTTTGTTGGATGGTAAGACTTTTTTTCCGGACCCAATGGACTGGGGAACGCTGCCTTCACCAGTTACGCGCGATATGTTGTCGCTGGGCAGCCGGCTTTATGTGGCGACGGATCGCGGCGTGGCGGTGCTGCGCGGAATGGCCATGACGACGCTGCGCGGGCCCGATGGGCTGCCGTACGAGGACACGACGTGTCTCGCGGAAGGTTTCGACGGCGACCTCTGGATCGGGACTTCCCGCGGCGCAATCCGCAAGACGGACGACGGGTATCATTATTTTGGCGCGCAACACTGGCTGCCCGGGGATCATGTGCGGGACATCGCGGTGGGCGACCGGGCAGTTTACATCGCCACGGATGGCGGGCTGGGGATAATTCGGTACGAACCTTTCACGTTGGCGAAGAAAGCCGCCTACTTTGAGCGTGAGTTGGACGAGTGGGGCTTCAAGCGACTTGGCTTCATCCACAAACTTTATTGGTCCGGTGACAAGGACGGCTGGCTGCGGGAGATCAGCGACAATGACGGCGGAAACACCGCGCATTACCTGGCGGCCATGACTTTCAAGTACGCGGCCACCGGTGATGAAAAGGCGCGGCAGGAAGCGCTCGAAGCATTTAAAGCCATGGTCTGGCTGGATGACATCACAGGCAACCCCGGGTTCTTCGCGCGGGCGATTTGGTCGGTCGAAGGCGATAAAGGCGAACGAGCCACGCGCGGGTCGGGTGGTTTGCCAGCCAAGTGGTATCCGACGAAAGACAGGTGTCGCGCTGGCACTGGATCGCCTGCGGCAGCGCCGTTGACACCCTCGTTGCCGGGCCCAACAATCGACCAACGGCATGTCTGCGCTGAC
>JANOHH010000467.1:0-3720 GCA_031406395.1 Verrucomicrobiota bacterium
TCCTGATCGCCGGTTGCAGTTCCACCCCCAAGCGGGTGGACAGCGGTTCGGTCAAGGCGCGCACGTTCAGTTTCGTCAAGGGCGGCACCACGCCAGCCGCCGCCGCTGCGGACCAGCGGGAGGCGATCCACCTGGTGATCCAGGATGCGATCACGCAAGACCTGACCGCAAAAGGCATGGCCAAAGTCGCGACCGGCGGCGACGTCACGGTGGCCTACCTCATTATCGTGGGTAACAACGCCACCACGGAATCCATCAGCACCTACTTTGGCTATGGGCGGGATGCTTCGGGCCTCAGCGACAAGGCGCACGATGCCTACACCGACAACAAGAACCCAAACTATTTCGAGGCGGGCACGCTCGTCGTGGATATCATTGACGCCAAGACCTACAAGGTGCTCTTTCGAAATTACGTGTCACGGCCAGCCCTGCGCAACCCGCCCGCCGAAGTTCGCGCGGCGAACATTCAGGGAGCGGTAAATGAAGTCTTGAGCAATCTTCGGATCGCCAAGTGAGTTGAGCGACCGAAACCACAGCGCGTCACAAACTTTGAATCAAACCATGAAGACTTTCTTTTGCCAACTTTCCCTTGCGGCGCTGACGCTGGGCCTTTGTGGCTGCGTTGGCACTTCGCTCGACGCAAACTTAAAATCCACGACCTATCACGGCGGGGCCATGCAAAAGGTGGCCGTGGTCGCGGTGACGGACCAGGTGTTGGTTCGCGAAGGTTTCGAAAATCGTTTTGCGCGCCAAATGGTCGAGCACGGCCAGGGCGCACTGGTGACGTATGACTTGTTGAGCCTGCCGGAGATCAAAGCGGATAAACAAGCGGCGACAGCGCGGTTTCGCGCAGCCGGGGCCGACTCCGTTTTGGTGATTCGGCTGGCAAACCAAGCTACGCAAACCAGGGAAACTCAGGCGACCGGGAACATCTTTGTGCCGGTGGTTACGGGCTTCGGCTATGATGATTGGTACGATTATTATACCGTCTCCTTCGTGAACATGGGCACGTCCTGGAGCGATTCGAAGACACAAATCTATCTTGAAATGATTCTTTACGACCTGAAGACCAGTCAACGAATTTGGGCGGGCGGCACGGTCACAGTTTTGAAGGACGGGATGGATCGCGTGGCGCAAATGGACCCGATTGTATCAAAAGTGCTCGGCGCCTTGCGCAAGGACGGACTCATTCATTAACGGCAAGCCCCGATGAACCGACACTTCGATATTTGATAATTATTTGTCAGCAAACTCGTAAACTCAAACCGAAAGGCCAATGATGAAATCCCTTCTGAATCTGCGTCTGCTCTTGGGCGCTCTCCTGCTTGCCGCTTGGTGCGGAGCGTCCGCCCAGTCCAGTCCACCCGCCGCAACGCCCGCGCCGCCGCCGTCCGCGCCGGCGAAACTCAGTATGACGGAGCTGGAGAAACTCGTCGCCCCCATTGCGCTCTATCCCGACCCGCTCCTGGCGACCATCTTGCCCGCGTCGGTCTATCCCTTGGAAATTGTCCAGGCAGCGCGCTTCGTGGCGGACACCAACAACCTGGCGAAGCTGGACGCGCAGCCGTGGGACGACAGCGTGAAAGCGGTGGCGCGCATCCCGGCGGCAATCCAAAAGCTGAATGAGGACATCTCTTGGACAATTGAACTCGGCGACGCGTTCCTCGCCCAAGACAAGGAAATCATGGACGCCATCCAGGCCATGCGGGCCAAGGCCCAAAAGGCGGGCACGCTTCAGACGACGCCGCAGCAGATCGTGACGGTAACCAACATGATCGTTGAGAAAACGGTCGAAACGAAAGTCGTGGTGGTGACCAATACCGTCGTCCAGATTGCGCCGGCCAGTTCTACCGTGGTGTACGTGCCGACGTACAATCCCTACACCGTCTATTACCCGCCACCGGCTTACGTCTATAATCCGTATGCGCCGCTGGTGACTTTCGGCGTGGGCATAGCGATGGGCGCTATCATTGCCAACAACTGCAACTGGTACGGCGGCGGTTGTTATCATGGCAGCGGCAATGTGAACATCAACGTCAACAATTACTACAACCGGAACAACAACTTTAACCAGAACAACAACATCAATCGCAACAACCCAGGCGGCCAGCAGAAATGGCAACCGGACCAGAGTCGATTGAACAAGAGCGGGTCACCCAGCGCCACGACCCGCAGCGCGGAGGCGCGGGGTTATGGTTCCGGAACAACCAAGCCTTCAACGGGCACCGTCGGAGCGCGTCCTTCGACGGGCACTGCCGCCGCCCGACCTACCACCGGCACCTCTGGCGCACGGCCCTCCACGGGGACGACACCTGCCCGTCCTTCCACTGGAACCGCCACCGCGCGCCCCTCAACCGGCGGCGCCGGAGCGGGACAAACTTCGACCTGGGGGGGATCCGCGAACCGGTCAACCCCAGCAGCCAGCACTTCGCAGTCCCGACCGAGTCCCTCTGCCAGTCCGTCTGCCAATCGCTCTTCTTCGTCGGGCAGCGCCTTCGGCGGCTCGAGTAGCGGTGCCAGTGCTAATGCTAACAGCAATCGTGGCTCCTCCAGCCGCAGCTCTAGCAGCAGCGGCAGTCGCGGGGGCGGTGGTGGTAGCCGTGGCGGCGGTGGTGGCGGTGGAGGTCGCCGATAAACGGTAAACCAGAACGGCAAATCTCAATCCTTGCAACTATGAAGACCCCTTCAAAAAACTTTCTCATGCCCTCTTTGAAACGATTTTTCCACTCCATCGGTGGGTGCAGCCTCGCCTTGGCGTTATGCTTCGGCGTGACGCCCGCGCTCCATGCGGCGGACATCGGCCAGACGTACGCCACTCCCGAAGAAGCGGTGGCGGTCCTCTTGGCCGCAACCAGCGCCGGAGATTCCAATGCCTTCCGGGTGATTTTTGGTCCCGTGGGAGTGGAAATTCAAAACCCCGATCGCGTGCAGGCCGCAAACGAACTCACCGCATTCAACGCCGCCGTCAGCGAGCACCAGCGGCTCGTGCATGAGTCGGATACGAGATGCGTACTGGAAATCGGCACTAACGCCTGGCCGTTCCCGGTGCCCATCGTAAAACGGAATGGCCAGTGGTTCTTCGACACCGAAGCCGGCAAGGAGGAAATCTTGAACCGCCACATCGGCAAGAACGAACTCGCCACCCTCCAGGTGGTGCGCACCTACGTCGAGGCCCAGCGCGAGTACGCCAGCAAGGATCGCGATGGCGACGAGGTGCTGGAATATGCACAGAAGTTTGGCAGCACCCCCGGCACGAAAGACGGGCTTTACTGGCCGGCTGATCTCGACGGTGAAATCAGCCCACTCGGCCCGCTGATGGCCGAAGCGCAGGAAACGGGTTACGGGCGTAAGCCCAGGGAGGAGGGCGAGGCCCCGCAGCCGTTCCACGGCTATTTCTTCAAGGTCCTCACGCGCCAGGCCAAGTCCGCCCCGGGTGGCAAGTATGACTACATCATCAATGGCAACATGATCGGCGGCTTCGCCCTCGTGGCATGGCCGGCGAAACACGGTGAGTCCGGCATCATGACTTTTATCGTCAACCAGCAAGGCCGTGTTTATCAGAAGGACCTCGGACCGAAAACGACGGCGATCGCGGAAGCCATGCGGGCTTATGATCCCGACAAGGCGTGGTCGCTGTCGGCGGACTAGTCAGCAAACAGTTGGACGTTCCCTGACTTCCACGGCTACGGGTCGTAAGCGGATGGCCCAGCCTTTTCCCAC
>JANOHH010000513.1:0-3368 GCA_031406395.1 Verrucomicrobiota bacterium
AAGACGCGGAAGCGCTGGCCCGCTCCCAGCTCGCCGGGCTCAAGCTGTTCGTGCTCGCGGGGTTGTGCGGACTGGGCAAGGATTTGATGGATGGTCTGGTGTTCGGCGAGGACAATCCCTATCGCCGCGCTTGGGGCGGCCTGACCCTGGGCGTGATCGGCACCGACGCCATGATTGCGGCGCCGATCGACCAACCCACCTGGAAATCCTGGGTCTCGATTTACTGTGAACTGTTCCGCCTGGTGCTGGGTTTGGGTTCGCGCGGCCACGTCGCCATCGGCCTCTTGCGGCTGGGCGGTTTCAACGTGTTCCGCAACACCTACAAGCCGTTGCTGGCGGAGACGATTGTCGAGTTTTGGAACCGCTACTATTACTACTTCAAGGAATTGCTGGTGAACTTCTTCTTTTTTCCAACGTTCACCCGTTACTTCAAGCAAAGCCCGCGGCTGCGCCTGGTCGTGGCGGTGTTCGCCGCGGCTTTCTTCGGCAACATGTATTACCACGTCATCAAAGCGCCGTCGCTCATGCAGGGCCACTGGGCGGCGGTCTGGGCCGAGTTCAACCCGCGTCTGCTCTATTGTTTGGTCCTCGCGCTGGGAATTTACATTTCCATGCAGCGCGAACAACGCCGACCGAAGGGGGCAAGCCGCCCACTCGCCCGCCGGGCATTGGCCATCTTTGGGGTGTGGACCTTCTTTGCGGTGATTCATCTTTGGGCGAGCGGCAGCATGACGCACGCGCAGCGGTTTCATTTTTTGCTTGGACTTTTCGGTCTTCACTGAAATCGTCTCCCGCCTTGTAACTCATGCTCATCGAACTCAATGTAGGAAACTTGGTGGAGCCCTTTGGCGGGCGCCGCTGGAACCAGGCGGAAATCCACCGGCAAGTCGCCCTGCGGGTTGGGCGCTTTCAAAGTCTCGGGCTCGCGCCGGAAGACCGGGTGTTCCTCCCCTTCGGCAACCGGCTGGAATTCTTTGTCGAACTGCTTGCCATCTGGAAGCTCGGCGCGTGCGCGATTCCGATTGATGCCCGGCTGACGGCCTTCGAAGTGGAAAACCTTTCCCGCGCCGCCACTCCAAAAATTGCCGTGGTGGACGAAGCCACGCACGCCGATGTGCTGGCGATGTTGAGCAAGGCCGATGTTCGGACGGTGCTGACGACGGATACGGGCAGCGTTGAAGCGGTCGCCAGCCGCATCCGGCTCGACCAGGACGCGCTGATGCTGTTCACGTCTGGTTCGACGGGTGACCCCAAGGGCGTGGTCCACACGCACCGTTCCTTGCGGGCGCGGTGGACGGGGCTGCACGATCATCTGCCGGCGGCGGTGTTTGCGCGCACGCTCTGCATGTTGCCCACGCATTTCGGACACGGGCTGATTTGCAACTGCCTCTTCCCCTGGCTTTCCGGCAATGACCTGTACATCTCGCCGCCCTTCCGGCCCGATCTCGTGATTCGCGTTGGCGGCGTCATCGATGAACACGCCATCACCTTCATGTCGTCCGTCCCGCCGATCTGGAAGCTCGCGCTTAAACTCGCCAAGCCGCCCCAGAAGGGCACGCTCCAACGCGTCCATGTTGGCTCGGCCCCGCTTTCGGCCGCAGCGTGGAGCGATATCCGCAAATGGACCGGGACGCAGCATGTCTGCAACGCCTACGGCATCACCGAGACCGGCAGTTGGGTGGCGGGCCTTGAGCAGGCCGACGTACCCGCCGAGGACGGCTTGATTGGCGTCGGTTGGGGTGCGGTGATCAAGATCCTCAAGACCGACGAAACCGCCCAGCCGCCCAACCCGGAACTGGAGTGCAAGACCGGCGAGTCCGGTTATGTGTGGCTCAACACGCCGGCGCTGATGAAAGGCTATTTCCGCCGCGACGATTTGACGGCCAAGGCTGTGGTGGATGGCTGGTTCATGACGGGCGACATTGGTTTCCTGGATGAACGCGGGCGACTCTTGCTGCGCGGGCGCGAACGCGACGAGATCAACAAGGGCGGCATGAAGATTTATCCGTCGGACATCGATGCGGTGGTGGAACGCTTCAAGGCGGCCACCGACGTTTGCGCTTTTGCGCTCGACGATGCCATCTACGGCCAGTCGGTCGGCATGGCGGTGGTGTTGAACGATACGAAAGATGAAACCATCCAGGGACTGCATGCGTGGATGAAAGTTCAACTGGCCGAACACAAAATGCCATCGCGTTGGTGGGCGATTGACGCCATCCCGCGCACGTCGCGCGGCAAGATCAACCGCGAGGCGGTGAAGAACGCGTGCGAAAAGCAATCCGCGCTCGACCTGCCTTCCATTCTGGGCCGGAAACCCGCCGCATGAACCAAACTCGCGAACAGCACCGCCAGGCTTTGCTCCAGTTTCTCCGCAGCGTGCAGAAAGCCGGCATGCCGGTTGAAACCCTGAAGGACACCGATCGACTCGTGGCTTCGGGTTTGATTGATTCGCTTGCCATCCTGCAAATTGTTGCTTACCTGGAAACCACCTACGGCATTGATTTTTCAATCCGCGGCGTGTCGCCGGAGGAACTTGGGTCCATCGGCGGCATTCTCGACGCCATCGAACAGGGAAAAAATTGAACCCAACCCCAGCCCCCAACCAAACCCCGGGCAGCCGCATGCGGACCGCCGTGCAGGGACGCGAAATCATGCCGTTCATCGGGACGTACGATGTGTTCTCCGCGGCGCTCGCGGGGCGGCATTTCGATGCCCTGTTCATCAGCGGATTTGGTTTTGCCGCCAGCCATTACGGGCTGCCGGACATCGGCTTCATCACCTGGTCGGAGATTGTTTATTACGTCCAACGAATCCGTACCGTCCTGCCGCAGCACCACATCCTGGTGGACATTGACGACGGCTACTGCGATTCCGAAGTCGCCTGCCACGTGGTCTCGATCCTCGAAGCTTCCGGCGCTTCCGGGGTGGTCCTGGAGGATCAGAAACGCCCGCGGCGCTGCGGCCATTTCGAGGGCAAACAGATCATGGAGCTGGACGAATACCTTGTGAAACTCAAGCAGGTGCTGGCTACCCGGCGCGATTTGTTTGTGGTCGCGCGCACCGACAGCTCCGACCCGGCGGACATCGAGCGCCGGGTGCTCGCCTTTGCGGAGGCCGGCGCGGACGCCGTGCTGGTGGATGGGCTGAAGAGCCTCGACGCGGTGCGCAACTTAAGCCAGAAAGTGAAAATACCGTTTTGCTTCAACCAGATCGCCGGCGGTAAATCTCCGGCCTGCACGCTCACCGAACTCAAGGAGACTGGCGTCAAGCTCGTCATCTATAGCACGCCGTGCCTCTTTGCCGCCCAACCGGCCATCGAAGACGCGCTGCTCGCCTTGAAACAGGAGGACGGTTCGCTGGCCCGCAGC
>JANOHH010000532.1:0-2891 GCA_031406395.1 Verrucomicrobiota bacterium
CGCCACGCACGGTGCCTGGACCGCCATGGGCTCGAACGGACCGGCGCTGCTCGGAATGCCCGACGACGGCAAGCCGGCATACGAGGGCGCTAACGCCATGCACCTTGGTAATTCCAATCAAGCCGGCCTTGTCCGGCAGTCCTTTCCCACGTCCATCGGCCGGCGGTACCTGGTCAGCCTCTGGGTCACCGGTCTTGGTGCAGCGGACGGTTCCGGAACGATTCGAGTGCATGACCGCGGGCAAACAAACTTGTCAGCATCTTTCTCATCTTCTGGCAGAAAGCTGTGGTCTGCTGCCGGAGTGGTGTACACTTGGCGCGGAAGCCCGTGGGGGCAGAACGAGTTCACGTTCACTGCGTCAGGAACCCTGGCCACCCTCGAATTGCGAAATCTCCCCCCCGCCTCAACGATCATTGATCACGTCAGTGTGACGCCATTGGCCGCGCCCGGTTTCCCCCGGACGCCGGAGATTGAACTGTCGTCCACCGACCAATTTGAGGTGGGCTGGAACGACTCCGGCAGCACCGCCGAGCTCGAGGGAGGTTTCTGGAGGCCGCGCCTGCCCGCCGGCCAGAACATTTTCGCTTTCGGCCACGCGGGGACAGCCGTCCGTCGTCCAAGGAAAACCGGCCGCGGTCACCCTCCGAGGATGTGGGTTGGCAAGCCACTCGTCGCCTCCGCTTTTGCCCATCCGGTGGGGTTCACGTACGTCTGGAACGATGCGGGCAGCAGCGCGACGCTGGACGGCTGGTTTTTCAATCCGATCCCGCCGCCGGGCTATGTCAGTCTCGGAACGATGACGACCTCCGATCCCGGACCACCCTATCTGCCCACAAATGCCGTCGTCTGCGTGCGGAGCGATCTTGCCGTGGAAGGCACCGTCGGTGACCTCATCTGGAATGAGGTTGGGAGCACTGCCGCCAGCCAGGTTTCGGTGTGGCAGATCGTGGCGCCACCGGGAGCGGTGGCGCTCGGAACGTTCATCGCCACCGCCGGCCACGCCAAGCCGGCCGGTCCGGTTTACTGTCTGAGCGCCTCCGCGGTGACCACGAACGGGGTTGCGGCGCGGTAGGGGCAGGGACTCCCTCAGAGCCGGGCCGGGCAAGTTTTTTGGCCGCAAAAGAACGCACAGAACACAGCGCGGCGAAGCCGCAACCAAAGTAGCGCAGACTTCCAAGTCTGCCGTATCGCGGGTTTCCAAACCCGCCAACCTTGCGCCTTTCCACGCCAAGCCGATTTGGAAATCGACGATCCAGCAGGTTGGGAAACCTGCGCTACGATCACGCCGACCGGCAGTTGCACTGCTGGAAAATCTTCGCAGGACGCGACGAAGTTGGGAGATAGCACTGCCGAGAAAACTTATTTTGGTTCAAGCCTCTTTGGACTGCAATCCATGTGTGTCCCCGAACGCCGCGAGGCTTTTGGAATCTGGCGGGAGCGAGGCAGAAGGAGTTGTCAGGGGAATGGGGGTCAGAGGAATGGGCACACTGCCGAGAGTCATATTCCTCTGACCTCCATTCCCCTGACATTGGCCCCTGCGGCCAGACGGGCTGGAAGCGTGGCCACCCTGTGGTTGCGCCGCAGCAATCCCAAAGGGATTCCCATCATTCAGCCCCGCATCCTGCCGTCGCAATCCCTTGGGATGGCAGTACCAAGGGCTTTTCGAAGGTTTTTTGCCATTTTTCCTTCCCCCCAAAAATAAATTCAACTTCCGCGTCCTTTCTTTCCCGAAAAGACGTTCTGCCCGCTTAAGGCCCAGCTTAACCACGGATAACGCGGATAACACGGATGAAGAAGTGGTTTCGCTCCCCATCCGTGGAATCCGTGTCATCCGTGGTCAAAATCCTCGGTGAAGGCGGCGTGGCAGCGGTGCCGAGAAAATAAATTCATTTTTCGCGTCATATTTTTCCCGGAATGACGTTCTGTAAGGTGGAAGCACAGTTGTCATTATTAACAATCACTGAATTCAGCATTAAATCACTCGACTCGAATTGGGGCATCCGCCGCGCGTCCCACACGTTACCAATCTTTCGTGGTTCTCAGGCCCTCTTGAACCTCCAACTTTGGCGACACCGGTTTTAACTCGGTGCGGCAGGGCCAAGAGAACCTATGAAAACTCATCACTTCCTGTCCTTCTTTACCGTCACGGTGCTGGCGGTATTTGCCTCCGCCGCGCGCGACGGGCACACGGCCACGCTGCTGCCCAACGGCAAGGTCCTCGGCGCGGGCGGTTTTGGCACCGACGGCAACGGCCCGTCCGAGGCATGGTTCGCAATGCGCGCTTTGATCCACGGGCATTACAACTAAACAAAAATGAAAAGCACAACCCTGAAAAAATCAATGTTCGTGGGCGCCGTGCTGGGTGCCATGGTGGCCGGTCAGGCGCTGGCCATCGATCTTCGGTATAAACTCAGCGGCGACTATTTTGACACTACTAACAGCACCTCCGGTCTCAATGGCTGGTTGGGCGGCGGTTCAGGTGCCGGTGGTTTGCCTGGTTTAGCCGATACGATGCGATTGAACTGGGGCGGCGCCGTCGGCAACATCGTCACTCTATCGGCCCCGGCTCCAACGATTAGCAGGTTTCAACTGGGGGTTAATGAGTCCGGCCACCTGGTGATCAACGCCGGTGGAATACTTAACACGACCAATTCAAGCTTCGTTGGCAACAACCCTACCGCCGCCGTTTTTGGACGGGTGACCGTGAACGCGGGGGGCGAGATGAATGTGACGAACGTTCTGCAGGTTGGCGCCAGCGCCACTGGAATCATCACAAATAACGGCGGAACGGTGCGTTGCACCAGCCACCTGTGGGTTGGCAGCGCTACCAATGGAGTCGGCTCCATTTATATCACCAATGGCGGTGTTCTCAGCGTCGGGGGCAATATCGG
>JANOHH010000547.1:0-1268 GCA_031406395.1 Verrucomicrobiota bacterium
CGCTAGTGAGATGCTGATCCAACGCGCGCTGTTGTTGAACGAGCAAGTCAATCTCTTCGGCGCGGACGCTGCGGTTGACCTTTTGCAATTCTCTAAGACGCGCGATTTCATGGTCGAGTTGGATATTCATTTCCTTGCGGGCTTGCGCGACGATGCCCGGCACCTGTCGGTTCGCAATGCTCTGCCCTTTTTCGATCAGGCTCGGAAGCAACTCCTCGCGCACCTCCGGCCGGTCCAATAGCGCGTAGGCATCGCCGTTCTTCAGATTTCGCGCGAGTGTCTCCGGCGGGATTGCGCTTCCCGCATCATTGCCGCGATGATCCACCAGCACCCGCAAGGGGGTCGGCGGGAGAAAACGATCCACATGCAGCGGCGGTGGGGCAATGCATTCGAGCAGGTAAATCGTTTCCACGTATAACCCGGCGGTTTTGGCGTCCGGCCATTTCGCAAAGCTGCTGTTGCCCTTCTCGGAGCCCAGTACCAGATCCAGTGCGCCGGTGACCAGCGGATGATCCCAGGTCAGAAACTGAACATCCTCCCGCGCCAGCGCGCGTTGCCGGTCGCAGGTGACCGTGAGGCCTTGCGTCGGCAGACCCGGGAAGGATTCGGCGAACACGCCCGCCGAACCAAGTTGATATGTGCGCCGCGTCAATTCCTCAACCTGGATGGAGAAATGATCAAAGACGGCGATCATAAACTCATCCAGGGCTTGATCGGCATCGGGTTGGCGAATCTCCTGCACGATCGCGGCGCCGACTTCCGGGCGAAATGAATTCAACTCCAGCAACCGGTCGCGGCCATGTTCCAGTCGCGCGGTCAGTTCCTTCCGCGCGGTTTGCGTTTCCGCGATCAGGTAGTCCAGTTCGACACGCGAGGTTGCCTCGGTTTCGTGAAAGTCCTGCGCCAGATCGTGAACGCGCGCGCCGAAACGCTCCAGCAGTTCATGGCCGCCGTGAAGGTTCTTTTCAAACGAGTTCAGTCCTGTGTGATACCAGCGCGCCAGCACCTCTTGGGAACTACCCGCGCCGAATGGCACATGCACCTGGATTTCCGAGGTCTGCCCGATGCGATCAAGTCGCCCGATGCGTTGTTCCAACAGTTCCGGATCGAGCGGGAGATCGAACAGGACCAGATGATGAGCGAACTGAAAGTTCCGGCCTTCACTGCCGATCTCGGAGCAGATCAAAATGCGCGCCCCGTCTTCCTCCGCGAACCACGCCGCGTTGCGGTCCCGCTGCACCAACGTAAGCCCTTCATGAAACACCGCC
>JANOHH010000557.1:0-1182 GCA_031406395.1 Verrucomicrobiota bacterium
CTGATCCTGACCGAACAGATTGAATCCCTTTGGCTCCAAGACGCCCACAATTTTGAAGGGAATTTCGCGCACCCGTAGCGTCTGGCCCACCGGATCCATGTTCGGGAAAAGCTGATCGGCCACGGTCTTGCCGATGACCGCCACTTTGGCCAGGCTGCGCACGTCCTGCTCGGTGAACATGGCGCCATCGGCAATGTTCCAACTGCGAATCTGCAGATAGTCGGGTGATTCCCCCATGATGCCTGGACGCCAGTTCAATCCATTGGCTTGCACCTGCATGCGGTCGCGCACTTCGGGGCTGACGGCCACCACGTCGGCCACCTCATTCTTGATGGCCGCGGCATCTTCGAGGGTCAGCGTCGGGGCGCTGCCCCAACCGCCGCGGGAGCCGCCGGTGGTGAAACTGCCCGAAAAGACCGAGACCACATTTTGTCCAAGGCTGGCAACTTTCTCCTCCACCTGCACCCGGGCACCGGTGGTGATGCTGACCGCGGTGATGACCGAGCCGACGCCGATGATAATGCCCAACATCGTCAGCACCGTGCGCATTTTGTTGCGGCGCAAGGCGCGGAGGGCAAGGCGGATGGTGGCGAGCAATCTCACGGAAGGATGAAGGATGAATTGTGAATGATGAATGTGCTCATTCGATGCCCTTGGAGCGTTTCGAGATAGTCGTCAGGACGGCAATCAGTTCGTCAGCTTCAGCTAGCAACGGTTGCAGCCGACGTGCCGGCAGAATATTTTCCTCCAGCAACAACTCCAGCCAATACAATGTTTCATCGGCTTCCTTTAAGCAGTCGCCGATCTTGGAAATAAATTCAGCTTTCGAGCGCGCGCGATAGGCTTCCCGATAATTCGCGCCGATGGATGTGCCCGAGCGCAAGGCTTGTTTGCCCAATACCTGCGCGACTACCTCGTTCTTGGGGAGCGCACAATAGAGGCGGATGACGCGTATGGCGAAAGCCTTGGTGCGCACGCGCAGGTCTTTTTCATCCTTCATCTTTCATCCTTCATCATTCAGGCAAGCTGTACGGCCTGCTGCTCGGTTTTGAGCCGGTCGAATTCCCGTTCAGCATTCAGGCGGTCGGTCACGGGGGTGTCGCTCACGATGAGTCCGTCGCGCAAGACCACCGTCCGATTGGTGTAATGCGCGATGTAGAGCTCGTGCGTGATCAAGATGAC
>JANOHH010000561.1:0-1551 GCA_031406395.1 Verrucomicrobiota bacterium
GGCATCGGCGCGGCGGCGCTGGCCTCACTGTTGAATCCGGGTTTACTCGGCGCTGCCGATCCCGGGAAGTCGTTGCTGCCGCATTTTGCCCCGCGCGCCAAACGCGTGATCTGGCTGACCCAAGCCGGCGCGCCCTCGCAACTCGACCTTTTCGACTACAAGCCGCACCTCCGGGCGCGGTTTAAGGAGGAACTGCCGGACTCGATTCGGGGCGGACAACGGCTCACCGGCATGACGGCGGATCAGAAGAATTTCCCGGTCGCACCCTCGCTGTTCGAATTCAAGCAACACGGCCAGGCTGGCGTCTGGCTGAGCGAACTGCTGCCGCATACTGCGCGCGTCGTGGATGAACTCTGCGTCATCCGCTCCCTGCACACCGAGGCGATCAATCACGACCCGGCCATGACCTTTCTCCAGACTGGCAGTCAGCAGACCGGGCGACCGTCGTTGGGTTCGTGGCTTTCCTACGGGCTGGGCACGGCGAATCAAAACCTCCCCACTTTTGTGGTGATGATCTCGCGCCCCAGTGGCCCCACCAACGCGCAGCCATTGCACGAGCGGATGTGGGGTGCCGGTTTCCTGCCCTCCATTCACCAGGGCGTTCGGTTCAGTCCCGGCAAAGACCCCGTGCTCTTTCTTTCCAACCCGCCGGGCATCACCGGTGAACGACGGCGCGCGATGCTGGACGATGTGGCGCAATTAAACCGGATGAAATTCGACGATTATCAAGACCCGGAAATCCAGACACGCATCGCCCAATACGAACTTGCCTACCGCATGCAGGCCTCGGTACCGGACCTGACGGATCTTTCCAAAGAACCCAAGGCCACCTTCGAGCGGTACGGCCCGGAATCCGCCAAGCCCGGCACCTACGCGGCCAATTGCATCCTTGCGCGACGACTGGCTGAACGCGGCGTGCGATTCATCCAGCTTTATCACCGCGGCTGGGATCAGCACGACAACCTCCCCAGCGGCATCCGCAGCCAATGCTACGACACCGACCAACCCACCGCCGCGCTCCTCCAGGAACTCCGGCAACGCGGACTGCTGGATGACACGCTCGTCATCTGGGGCGGTGAATTTGGCCGCACGGTTTACAGCCAAGGTCAGCTCACGGAAAAAAATTACGGGCGCGACCATCACCCGCGTTGCTACACGATCTGGCTGGCCGGCGGCGGCATCAAGCCCGGCATGGTTTTCGGCGAGACCGACGACTTCTCCTACAACATCGTCCGCGACCCCGTGCCGATTCACGACCTGAACGCCACCATCCTGCACTGTCTTGGCCTCCACCACGAACGCCTCACCTACCGTTATCAGGGCCGCGATTTCCGCCTTACCGACGTCCACGGCAACGTCGTCAAGGCCGTGCTAGCGTGAAGCGACGCCATGCGGAACGCCGGCGGCAAAAAGCAAAAATGAATCCGACAACCAACATGGACTTGGGCTTCTGCAAATACTCCGGTCCCTTTGCGAGCAATCATTTATTTCACTGCGCTAAGAGTGACAGGCTGCGGGTTCTTTTTCTGCTGCTACTGTTGCTTACGACTG
>JANOHH010000591.1:0-4233 GCA_031406395.1 Verrucomicrobiota bacterium
GTTGATCCTGGAAATCGTCGCGCCCAACCCGGGAGCCGAACTGCCCACGAGCACCGCGCCCGGTGTGCCGGAAACAATGCCGAGCGCGTCAAAACCCACGGCATCAGGATCGGCAATGGCGACGTTGCCGTATTCGGTTACGGGTGAACCGCCCGGCGCGATGCGATGAATCTTCACCGCATCCCCAGCGCCGCCGCCGGAGCCAAAGTTATCGCGCCCGACGAACAGTGTGCCGTCCGGCGCAAAGGCGAGTTTGATGGGATCGGTGACAGTCGCATAGAGCGTGGTGGTGGCGCAGACAACGACGGGATTGGTAACGGCGTGGGCGTCGAGGGTGGCACTGGCAAGTCCGAGCGCAAGGAGGAGGTTCTGAGTTCGAGTTTTCACGAGGTTTGGATTTTTAGAGTTGAGGGGTTGGGATTGACGGTTTGAACAGCCGATAAAACTTCGCCGGCAGTGTGGCGGGGACGATGATGGGATTCGTCGCACCGCTGAGTGAGTTGGTCCAATTCGCAGGCGACAGAACCAAAGTCTCCTGCAAGGCAAAGCCCGGGGTGTTGGGTGTCCACCAGATCGTGGCGTTGCCGGGAGTTGCAGGAACAATGGTGAGCGTGGGTGCGCCGGTGACTTGGATCGCGGTGGGCAACGCCCAGAAACCGCCGGTGACGGAATACTGGCCGTTGGTCATCGGCCCGCCCGCGTCCGGCTGGCCAATGGTGCCGCTGACGGAATACACGCCGCCGGTGCTTCCCGCCATTGCGGGACCGCCGCCGTCAATGGTGTGCCAGTCAATGGAGTAGGTCTGGGCGAAAGCCGGAAGGCAGAGGGCGGAGGACAGCAGGCAGAGGAGCAGCCAGGTTTTGGACTGCGCCGTCAGAGCGCGGAGGCGACGACGCTTTTCCCCGGCGTGACGCGCAATCGAAAGTGTTGTCGCGCTTCGCTGGCCGGCGCAGTCCGAGACGCCGCCGCACGGGGCGAGCGTTGTGGTTACGGGGCAAGTTATGGTTTTCATAAGCAAAATCGGCGGAGCGTTGGGTCAAGGCGACAAGACGCGGTAAAAGCGGCGCTCGAACATGGCGGCATCCACGTCAATGAACTCATAGAGTCCGGCGCCATCTGACAAATCCACGGTGACGGCACTCCAGTTGCCGAGCGTGAGGTTCGTCGTGGCTTGGAGGGTGTAGAGGACATTCGGCAGACCCAGGCCCAGAAGCTGGATGAAGCCCGAGGGCAAGTGGTTGACGGCGGTGACGGTCGAAGGCGGATTCATGACGGTGAACTCGACGTCGTTGCCGTCGCCGCCGTGGTAGGTCACGTGCAGGTGCAGGCCGTTGCTGGCGGTGGCCTTTTCACCCTCGGGCAGGCCGCTGAACGTGCCCACGACCGCGTCGGCGCCGTCGTTGTCAATGACGCGCAGCACCTGGCCGATGGCGATCCCGCCGCCCACCACCGGCACGAACTGGCAGTTGCCGAGGTTGACCGTGCCTTGAACGGAGAGCTGGTCGTGGCTCACGCCGGGCGTGCTGCCGTTCAGGTCCATCTCCAACCGCGTGAAGCTGTTGAAGAGAACGCTGCTGGTGGTGAGCCGGCCGATGCTCGCGCCGGGATTGATGGTTTTGACGGCGACGCCCGAGGCGAAGACCTGGCCGACGAGACCTGTTCCGCCGAGGGTGCCGCTGTTCAACTGGACGATGCTCGATGGCTGCGTTCCGTTGACGAGCAGCGTGCCGTCGTCGAGGACGGTTGCGCCGGAGTAAGTGTTGCTCGCGGTGAGCGTGAGCGTTCCCGCTCCCTGCTTGGTGAAACTGCCGGTCCCGGAAATCACGCCGCTGACGGTGAGTTGGGAATTCGACACGTCCGTCAACAGCGCGGCGCCTTGCAACGTGATCGGCCCGTTCCACATGCTGGCACCCGCCGCGGCGGGCTGGAGCGTGCCGGACAACGTGAGCGGTTCGGCGATGATCAGGCCGGGATTGACCGCGAGCGTCGCGCCGGTGGCCACGACGGTGCCATCGGTGTTGATTCCGAGGGCCTGGTTGCTGAGCAACCGCAGCGTGCCTTCGAGCACGGTGGTCAGACCGGTGTAACTGTTCGTGCCGGAGAGCAGCGCGAGGCCGGAGCCGGTCTTGACCAGTGAACCGCCCAACAGGATCGGGCCGGCAAGCCGAATCTCCCCTTCGCCAGCGAGGGTCAACTCGTGGCCGTTGGGCCGGACTTCCGCCAGCACGAGCGCGGCGCCGTTGCTGGCGGCGAACGTCTGGCTCGCGCCCAAGTCCACGCGCAGCGCGACGGTGTTGGTGCTCGCCGATTGCGTGGCCGTGATGCCATTGGACAACGCCAGCCGGCTTCCGGTCAGCACGTAGCCATCGCCGGTGAACGCGATGGAATGGAACAGGGTGCCCTGGCCGAGGTTGTTGAAGTTGTTTCGTTGTGCGGCGCCGGCGGGGAAAACCAAATCATCGCCCTGCTCTGGAGACTCATTGGGGTTCCAGTTCGCCGTCGTGCCCCAATTTGTGTTGGCTCCGCCGCCATCCCACACGCGTGGGAAGGGAAGAGCGGTGACCACGACGTCGTTGCCGTCGCCACCGGCGTAGGTGATTTGCAGCCTCGTGGAGGTGTTGGTAAAGATCGCGCCTTCAGGCAAGCCGTTGAACTGGCGGGTCACAGGGTCGGTGCTGTCGTTGATGACCAGCACACGCGTGTCGCCCGGCACGACCCCGGTCTGGACAAATCCGATGTTGAGAACGCAACCGCCCAGATCCACCGTGCCGCTGACGTTCAGGTGCCCGTTCGTCGGGGGCGAGCCGTAGAGGGAGGTGACCAGGGTGGTGGCCGGATTGAGCACGAGACTGCCGCACGAAAGGCGGTAGGACGAGGCTCCCGGCTCGATGGTTCCGCCGCCGACGCTGGTGATCGGGCCAGTGCGGCCATCGCCGCGGAGCACCCCGCCGTTGAGCAGGATCGGGCTGGACGACTGCAGGCCATTGACAATCAAATAGCCGTCCTCCAGCTCGGTCGCGCCGCTGTAGGTGTTGGTCCCCTCCAGAACCAGATAGCAATTGCCTCGCTTTGTGAAGCCACTGGTCCCGACCACCGGTCCGAGCAACGACGATGTGCCGCTGGGGCCGGTCACCTCGGCGCTGGTGCCGGCGAGGGTAACGGTGCCGGAAATCGAGTTGTTGCCGAAAGAGTTGCTTAGCGTTCCGTGGAGCAAGAGGCCCTGGCTCACGGCGATGCTGTTCTGCAACGCGAGGACGGCGTTGTTCGACACGGTCACGCCCGCACTGGCCGTTTCGCCGAGCGCGGCCGAGTGACTGGCGATCAGCGTGCCCTCGCGCACGATGATGTTTCCGCCAAAGAGATGATTGGAGGCGACGAGGAGCAACGTGCCGGTGCCCTCCTTGATCACCGCCGTGCCGCCAAAGCCGGTGCGACGGAAGCCGCCGGAAACCTGGTTTGTCCCCGGGCCGGTGAACGTCACGAAAAACCCCTTCGGGTCGAGCGCGCCGGTGAAATTCAACGTGACGTTGTTGGTGGCGGCCATGATCAGGTTGGCGCCGTTGGTGATGTCCAGGGCGATCACGGTGCTGCCGGCGGCGTGGCTGGCCGTGACGCCTTCGGTCAGCACGAGTGGGTTGCCATAGGCGCTGTAGCCGGGTCCCGTGAACCAGAGCAGATCCAGACTGTATCCCGGAGCAAACGTGTTGGTCATCACGAGCCGCGCGGCGCCAGATGGGAAGATCGCGTTGGCGCCGGGGTTGGGTGGTGTGTTGCCGAACCAGTTCTGTGGCACGTTCCAATAGCCCGAACTGCTGCCGTCCCAAATCTGCGCGCCAACGGTGCCCGAAACGATCGCGACGAGCAACACGACGACGCACCTCGCGCCGCGCCGCACGCACCCGCCCACCGGGCGGATCAGGTTCAGAGGATTCATGGCTGCCTCCTGCTCCCGCCGTGAGCGAGTTCATGGACCAGCTTCTTCAACTCCGCGACAGTCTTCTCCAACTCCGCGATGCGCGACTCCTTCTCATCCACTTTCTGATTCAACCCCTGGATGGCCGCCAGGGCCACGCCGTCGGCATCCACGGTGGCAATGTGTTTATCGTCGGGGCCGACGCCGAAAGCGGCATAAAAATCCTGCGCCATCGGGCCGACGCTTCCAGAGCCAGCCGCATCTGGGTGCCTATCGTCAACACCGGATTGAGTGTGGTTGACGGATCCTGAAACACCATC
>JANOHH010000643.1:0-5150 GCA_031406395.1 Verrucomicrobiota bacterium
GGCAGGTAATCAATCACCACATTGAACATGAAGCGATCCAGTTGCGCCTCGGGCAGTGGATAGGTGCCTTCCATCTCGATCGGGTTTTGCGTGGCGAGAACGAAGAACGGTTCGGGCAGTGCATGGCGGACACCGGCGGCGGTGACCTGATGTTCCTGCATCGCTTCAAGCAACGCGGCCTGGGTCTTGGGCGGTGTGCGGTTGATTTCGTCGGCAAGAATCATGTTGGCGAACACCGGGCCGGGGACGAAGGCGAGTTTCCGCTCGCCGCCGGTGTCCTGCAAAATTTCCGTGCCGGTGATGTCGGCGGGCATGAGGTCGGGCGTGAACTGGACGCGCTGGAATTTCAGATGAAAAATCTGCGCGATGGATTTCACGAGCAGGGTCTTGGCCAGTCCCGGCGCGCCGGTGATCAGGCAATGTCCACCGGCAAACAGCGCGATGAGCAATTGCTCAATCACGTCCTTCTGCCCGACGATGACTTTGGCCAGCTCGGTTTGGATGCGCGCGCGCGCAACTTTGATTTGTTCGACGGTTTGTTCTTCAGCGGCGTGGGTTGAGATGGGAGCTTGCAATTCGTTCCTTGGGTTGCGGAGATTGATTGTGAAAACTGCGTCAGTGGGTCATGGCGTAAAAGACGATATTGATGCCGAGCGGATAAGCCCGTTTTTCCGAGAACTCACGAAAATACCCTTCATTGTCGCCTTCCCGTTCCCAGCCGTCGCCGAGGTCGGTGTTGTGACAAATGATGACCATCATGCGGCCTTTGTCGTCGAAGATGCCCTTGTAGTGAACCTCGCGCGCATCGGGTCGTTCCCAGGTCACGCCGAAGTAGGGGCTGCTGCGATCAAGGCTTTCGGTCCCGAGGCCGACGTTCGGTATTTGCGGCTTCTCCTTGAGATCAAAGACACAGTGAAAGATGGGATGTTCCAACGGAAGCTCCGTCGGTTCGCGCTCGGGGAAAACGCGCTTCATCTGTTCGTAGAGGTTCTGCCATTCGCGCTCGCCCCAGAAATCATCCACCATGAGAAACCCACCGCTGAGCAAATACCGGCGCAGGTTTTTCACTTCGTCTTCGCTGAATTCCAGTGCGCCGGGCTCGACAATGTAAATGAACGGGTGATTTGACAGTTCCGGGCTGCTCAACTCGAAGTGCTTTTCCTTGGGATAAACCTTGAGCGAGGTTAATTGCTGTAGCCGAAAGCCGAAGTTCACATCGGCATCCGGCGCGTCGGTGGTCCATTGCCCCGAACCGCCACCCCAGCCCCTACCGCGTCCGTAGCCGGAGCTGTATTCGATCCGAGCAAAGGTGAACACGTCCTTCTCAAACCCAGGATCGTTCGTCCACTCGGGCAAGCTGCCGCTGCTGTCCGGGGGCCGGAAGAAACGTCCGCCGCCCCGCCGTTGAGCCAAAGCCACGGTGGCCGCCACCGCAACGAGCAGGAGGACTACGGTCAGTGTTTTTTTCATGCGCTTGGTCTCATCACTCCTTCGGGCGCGGGTGCGGCTGCAATCGGTCGTTCACCACGCCGGAGTTTGTTCCCTTCGCTGGCACCGACGCCAACTCCAGAAGCAGGCGATGCGCGTCGCGGAAGCGCGGGGCCTCTTCGAGAGACTGCAAGGCGTGCCGCTTCGCAGCCGGATCGTTGCGGTTGTGCAGCAAAGTTGCGAGCCGGAAATGGACAGCCGCGGGATCCGGCGAGTCCAGCAGGAGAATTTTTTGATAAGTCCCGATGGCCTGCGGAGTGTCCCCCAGTTCTTCGCTGGCGCGGCCGAGGAATCGATAGGGCTGCGGAATCAGCGGGTTCACGGCCAAAAAGCGTTCGGCATTCTGCGTGACCGCTTTCCAGTCCTGGGCGGCCTCGGCCAGCTCCATCAGACGCAGATAGGCATCCGGAGCGGCAGCGTCCCGCGCGGCCCAGTTTTCGAGGGCCGTTCGTTCCGGCTCCGCCTCGTTAAGCCCGCGATGAGCCGCAGCCAGCAGGGCGTAGGCGTTGTTGGGTCCGGATTGAGTGGGATAAAGCTCAATCAAGTTTTTCAACGGCGCTTTGGCTGCCTCCCAATTCTTGTCGGAAATTGATTTTTTCGCCTGTTCCAGCAGGGCCCAGTAATTGTAGCCGACGACGTGAGGAGGCGGATTGGTTGAATCCGGCAAGTGCAAAATGTCCACCTCCTCACGTCGGCGGCTACGAATGCTCTCCGGTTTCTTCCAATCCAGCCCCGGTCCAAGTGCTTCCGCCTTTGCTTTGGCGAACGCGGCAAAATCCTTCTCGATCTGTTTCATCGGCGCCGTGTGTTTGGCGATGGCGTCGTTGATGCCCACGCCATTCGCAAGGTCGCGCAAGATGGCTTTGAGTTTCTCGAAGCCGAATTTGCCAGTGAGAAATTCGACGACGAGCGCGGATTGGTAATACGCAAACTGGACGTGGAGGTCGCTCTTGGGCGTGAGAAAAGCGGCGCTGAGTTCGCTCACCGGCGTGAGATCAGCACCCAGAACCATTTCGCGGTAGCGCGGGTTCATCGTCTGGCCCCACGACGGATTCGCTTGCAGTTCCTCGTAAACCGAGATGCCTTCGCTTAACCAACGCGGCATTTTGTTTTTGGTGAGTTGCAGCGTGACGACGTGACAAAATTCGTGCCAGAGCACCGCCTCCCAGTTCGCCGGATTGCCAGCCTGCGAAGCGGGACTGTTGACGGTTACCACGCGCCCAAAGCACACGCCGAGAAAACCGGGGTTGTCGGGCATGCCGAACGTCCGCACGGCAAAGTCCTTCTGCTCGGGGAAAATTTCAATCAGCGTCGGGGATGCCAGCGTGAGGTCATACTTCTCTGTCAATCGCGCCTTGGCGCGTGCCAGCAACTCGAGCGCACGATCGCCATAGAGCGCCGCCTCGTGCGGACTCATCCGCAGGACAAAATCCCCGTTCGTGATCGTCTGGAACTTTTGCATGGTGCTGCGGAGGGCGACGAGGTTGTAAGCGGTGACATTGTAACCGTCGCGGCGGTTCACCTCGGCGGCCAGTTGCCAGCCTTCGGCCTCCACCCCGAGTCGGAGCAGGTCTTCCGCGAGTTGAATCTGGGCGGGAAGAAAGTCCGGGTCGAAAACCAGCGACTGCCGTTGGTAGGTTGCGCCTTCCGCAAAACGATACTTCTGGGAAAGCTTCAGCCCAATCAGATGATCCACCAACGGATTTTGACGCCAGAAACGCAGCGCCTTTTCGCGGGCTTCGGTTTCGCCGGGGGCATCGCCGCGCAAATGCGCCAGCACAGCCTGATAGGCCCAGGCTTCGGGATGCCACGGATTGACCTTGAGCGCGCGGGACAGTGTCGCCCCCGCCCCCACGTATTCTTCCGCGTCGATAAAATGATTTGCCAGTTGCAGCAGGCTGGGAACATGGTTTTCGTTTTTCTGCAACGCCATTTCCAGCAGCTCCAGCATCTTTCCCCGGGCACTGGGCGCATAGGCGCGCGCCTGACCGCACAGGATGTCGGCATCGTCGGGGAATTTTGTCAGCGCTTCGGCAAAAGTCTTTGCGGCGAGGGCATAATCATTTTTATTCAGCGCCAGTTCACCTCTGGCCAGGTAGAGTTCCCTCAGCTTGGGATCCGCTTTTTGGGCCGGGCCAAAGAGTCGCTCCAGAACCACCTTGGGGTCGGCGCCCAGGAGCAACGCGGCCTGTCCCAACGCCAGCAGGTCCGACGGATCGCGGTACGCCCAGGATCGTGCGCCCGCCAGTTCGTTGATTTCCCGCAGTCGGAGAACGGCCAGGCTGGGGTTGCCGCTGGCTTTGGCTGTGTCCACACCCAACATGCGCAGTTGGATGTTGCCGGTGGATCGCGAAAGTGCGTTACTGATAACGACCTCCGCTTCCGGATAACGCCCCACAGCGAGGAGCGCCTGAGCGTGGAGGAACGGCCATTCGTAATTCCGACGACTCTCCACTTCCGGCATCGCACAGACGCGCAGGCATTCCTCGTATTGGCCGGTGAGGAAGTGCTGGCGGGCCTCCTCCAGCTCCTGGGCGCAGGCGAAACGGGTAAGGCCGCAAAGCAGTGCCGCAAGAAGTCCGCTACACGACGCGAACTTCTGGCGACCTTTTAACGGACGAGGCACGTCAACATCTACGCCGAGCGTTCGGCAGGCGCAAGCAAACTATCGTGTTCCGCCAATGAGGCCGAGGTACAAGTGCCAACGACATGCACTGGGTTTGGTTGGGGAGCCATCGTTCCTAGCGCCACAGCCGATTGCTGCTTCACGTCCAGATGAGGCTTTGAAACTCCATTCCATGGGGCAAGGGTTTAGAATCCTTAGGACTTTTTCTTCCGGCCTGGTCGGATTTGCTCAAACCGAAAACCGGATCAAACTCCATGGGTAGTTCGATCGTCTCCGCTTTCGAAACAGTGGCGCTTGGTGAAGGATTCCGGCGGCGACGGATCAGGCAGGAACCGCACCGCAGAGCGGCTGCGGGTCCAGTGATGCGGAGGCGTTCATGCACACTCGGAATTCGCCAGCCCGCGCCACTTGCAGCAAAGTCACCGATGCAAGTTGGACGGTGCCTTCCACGGCCACGGCGCCGGTGGCCAAAGCCCGGGTGAGCGCCACCCGCAATCCTTCGGCATCGGCCCGAGAGACCCGACCCGGCATATACGGTCCAAGGTGCGGCAGAATGATTTCCGTCTCCCAGGAATCCGAGGGCCATTCATTCGCCACGCGCTCGGGCTTCCATCCATTCTGCCGGGCCATGTGCAACAACTTGCCGAAAGTTTTCGGGATCATCTTATAGGTCCGACCGTCCACCGCGCTCACGAGTTCAAATGTCATGCTGATCCGTCTAAGCATGTTCTATTCCCAGAAGAGACCCGCCAGTCGCACCGCCGGTGAGCGGTGAGGGAATAGAATTTTTGCCAAGAACCGTTGCGAACGGACCATACCCACGTCGCCGCGGCCACATAACTCCCTTTCCGCAGGCGCGCGAGCCGCGGCGGATAGCTAAAAACGGTACACTCTTCGCCCTAGGGCCCTTTCGCGAACTTTCCGCGAGAGTGGCTCCCTGTAGTCAGCCTAAAAGTGCCGGATCGATCGAGAGTTCCTGCCTCACTTCAGGTTTCATATTCGGACGCACCGATCTGATCTCCAGCCCCGCTCAGGG
>JANOHH010000751.1:0-2081 GCA_031406395.1 Verrucomicrobiota bacterium
GAGAACGTGTGACACCAGGTGATGAGGCCAATGCAGTTGGGCGTGACGTTGGCCTGCTGGCAAAGCGCGGTGGCTTCCTCGGGTGATTTCACCACCGGCTGGAACACGACGCGCACGGGGATTCCCAGCGCGTCGTTCAAGGCCTGCGCCACCTGCCGCGAATTGGCCGCCACCTGCTTGAGGGCCGCCGGACCGTAGAGCTCCTGGCTACCAGTGATGAACCAGACTTCGAGTTGCTTAAGGTTGATGTTCATCGTCAAAATTTATCCAGCGCGTCACCCCTGGTCGCCATTGTGTTGAATCGAAAGGTGCTGGTCGCGATCGCCCTCACATTTCAGATGAACTCGTTGATGAGATTTTCCAAGAATTCCTGGCGGCCGCTGACGTTCGTCGCCGCTTCACCTTTTTTGAGCATGTACGCTTCGAGCTCCTTGAGGCTGGTCGAGCCCTTCTCAATCTTCGCACCGATGCCCGAGTCCCACGAGGCGTAACGGTTCTTCACGAACTCCGCCAGCCGACCATCCTTGCGGATCGCAGCGGCAATTTTCAAGCCGCGCGCGAAAGCGTCCATCCCGCCGATGTGGGCGTGAAACAAATCAACCGGCTCGAAACTTTCGCGGCGCACCTTCGCATCGAAGTTCACGCCCCCGGTGGTCAGGCCGCCGTATTTCAAAATGGCGAGCATCGTGTACGTGGTCAGATAGATACTCGTCGGGAATTGATCTGTGTCCCAGCCGAGGAGCTCGTCACCCGTGTTGGCGTCAATCGAACCGAGTGCCGCCGCTGCGCCGGCAACCTCGAGTTCGTGCTGCATTGTGTGCCCGGCCAGCGTGGCGTGATTCGTCTCGATGTTGAGTTTGAAGTGCGGGAGCAAGTCGTATTCGCGCAAAAAATTCAGGCACGCAGCGGCATCGGAATCGTATTGATGCTTCGTCGGTTCTTTCGGCTTGGGCTCGATGTAAAACTGGCCTTTGAAGCCAATCTGCTGCTTGTAATCCACCGCCATGTGCAAAAGCCTGGCGAGGTGCGCCAACTCCCGCTTCATGTCCGTATTCAGCAGCGTCATGTAGCCTTCGCGGCCGCCCCAAAAGGTGTAGCCGGCCCCACCGAGATCATGCGTGACCTCGATGGCCTTCTTGATCTGCGCCGCGGCAAAGGCGAACACGTCCGCATTGCAGCTCGTGCCGGCGCCGTGCATGAAACGCGGATTGGAAAATAAGTTGGCGGTGCCCCAGAGCAATTTGATCCCCGTGCGCTTCTGTTCCGCCTTGAGCACCTTGGCCACGGCGTCGAAGTTCTTGTTGGTTTCGCGCAGATTCCTGCCTTCCGGCGCCACATCACGATCGTGCCAGCAGTAGAATGGCGCGCCCAGTTTTTCGATGAACTCAAACGCGACGCGCGCCCGATTCTGGGCGTTGGCCACGGAATTGGAGCCATCGTCCCAGGGGCGGACGGCGGTGCCCGGACCGAATGGGTCCGACCCCGTGCCCCGAAAGGTATGCCAGTAAACCACGGCGAAGCGCAAATGATCGCGCATGGATTTGCCTTCAACGATTTCGTCGGCGTTGTAATGTTTGAACGCGAGGGGGTTTCGGGAATGCTTACCTTCGTAGGCAATTTTAGAGATATTGGGAAAGGCTGATGGCATAGCTCAGTAGTTTGGGGTTGGAGTCATTTTGCGGATCCAGCAACAACGCCGCCGACAAAGAATGTCGGAGTCGCGACGTCTTGCAGATCACGCGGTTCATGTTCGGTGCAATCGGCCGGCCGGATCACGGGTCGCGCGCATCAACCGAAAGCTCAGAGGCCATTCACGCCACTTCGTGCCATCCACCCGCCGAATTGCCCCAGCATCTTGGAGGGAAGTTGATTCTTTGGCAATCCTCGCTGATGAAAAGCGTGGACGGAGATTGTCGAAGTCTTATGCCGCGCAAAATTGTACTGTAAAATGACTTGCATTAGTTGCCCCTTTCGGCTGTAATGTGTCCGACTCAGAAGTGGCTCCACCGGAATCCTTATGGCTGTCCGCCGCTTATTGTCCGTTGTTGTGCTGCTGCTCCTTGCCGCCGCATCGGCTCGCT
>JANOHH010000666.1:0-3363 GCA_031406395.1 Verrucomicrobiota bacterium
TGCATCGCGGTCGATTCGGTGATTTCGAGCTCGAGCCGGCTCGGCGCAAGCCCGGTGTCCGCGAGCGCCTGCGCCACCATCTCGGCGAGCTTGGGGTCGTTGAACTGGCGCAGTCGAACTTGAAGTCTGAAGTCTGAAGGCTGAAGTCGGGGGCTGGTGTTTGAGTACTGGGTTCGGTGGACGAACCAAATATGGATTGCAAAACAATCGGCAGATTGGTTTGCCAGAGCGCGGCGCGGGCGGCATCTAGGTGGATGGCGAGGACGAGCGTGGCGGGTTGATTCGTGGCGGCCCGAACTTCGAGATAGGATTCCTCCTGCACCAAATCGTCCAGCAAAGGTCGCAGCATGGCGGTGGGGGCGTTGGCAAGGGGCGTGGTGACGGAGAGCAAGCGCCATGGGGCGGTCGAAAGCTTGTCGAGCGTCTGGGCTTCGAGCTTCGCGCTTTCGGGCAGATTCCAGATGGTCACGAAGTTGGTGGCGTTGTTTTCGGCGGCGAGGCGCTTTTTGCCGAGCCAATGCAGCCGGGCCACCGTCTGTCTGGAGTCTGGAGTCTGGAGTCTGGAGTCAGACGTCTTCAGTTCTGAATCCGACTTGCTGCAGCCGGTGACGGCAAGAAGGAAGCAAGCGGTCGTCAGGCTAAGTGCCAGCCTAAAAACTCCTCGAATCTTAGTGGTCGCCGAGGTAACGAGGCGCAAGCCTCCTTGTTTTTCGGGCCGACTCTCGGAAGCAGTCAGAGCCAACTCACGTCGGCTCCTACTGCTTAAACGGACTCCAAGGATATTAATAGTTTTGCGCATGGCGGAAATATTTTGCCAGAGCATCAGGCGGCGGGCAATTTGAAAGCGTAAGCGGCAAACACCAAGCACACCCCGGAGCAGCGTGATGTCTAGCGCATGGCCACGGCGCGTCAAGCCGCAGCAGGTGGATGCGGCGCGGGCGGTGGGCAGGCGGTGCCATGACCGCGGCGGGGCCCAAACCTCTGACGCAAGGGCGCGCGAAACTGGCCGAGTTTCCGCCGGAGTTGTTTCGGAAGAAGTCGACGGTACGATAGGAATCGCGCCAAAGGACCTTCCACTCCGGCCACACCCAAAACCACCCACCGATGGGAGTCACCGCTATCGTTCGGGGACTTCGGCTTCCGATCCTGGCCTTCGCTGCCGAACTGGAGGAGCTCGACAATTCGCAATTCCCTATGCGATTCAAAAGTGTGGACAGCGGTCGCGGCATCCGTTTCGATCTTCTGGCCAGCGAGAACGGTAGAGAAAACAGCCGGAAATCCAACCCAGAAAACCCGGCTTCAGATCGTCGCGGGCGCGGCAATTGAAGTCGAACCGCATTTGCCGATCTGCGCCACGGGAAGCGTTCCCAGTCAGATCACTTCCCATGCGGCTTTTGCTCATAGTGGCGCTTGAGCAGGTCGTCGCCAAAATCATTTTCCAAGTCGCGCCACACGGCGTGGATGTGGTTCGCGTCGTTCTGCGTGTTGTCGTACTCGAGCAGAAACGTCGCGCCTTGCACGCGGTAGTAGTGGCCCTGGCCGGGTTCCAGGCCACCCGCCCATGCAAAAAAGATTGTCCCCCAGCCAGCCTTGGCGATCTTCCCCCAGTCGGCGTCGGCCAGTTCGGCGCGGTTGCGTCCGATGAATTCCTGAATCAACGCCTTGAGCGTGTCACGTTGGGGCGAATCCATTTTGCCAGCGGATAAACCCAGCGGCTCAAGGCGCCAGGCTTTGCGCGAATCGCCGGTGATTACCTCCTTCGGGGCGACGTTGGTGATGATGGCCACAGCTCGCTGTTGGGGCGCGAAGGATTTCACGAGTTGACGGCCGAGGTCGTCTTCCAGCGCAAGGACGCGGAGTCCGGCGCGCGGGCCAGTGCGGACCTCCGCCGGGTTCGTACCGAGGAACGAGGGCGTGGTGGCGAGGACGGTGTCGCCGCGCACAGTGAAATTGAGTGAGAGATGGTGGCCTTCGACGCGAAGGCCCCAGACGTCATTACCAGGCGTGCCGAACAGGCTGACATAATACATTTCCGCATTGCGGTGCGGGGCCTGGTTTTCGAGGTCGAAGAGAATTTGTTCGAGGCTCATGATGGTCACGGCTTTGAAATAGCCGCGCTGACTGAGCGCACTGTTGAGCAGGACATGGGCGAGCTGTTTTTGCGCGGCGGACATTTCGGCGAAGGGCAAGCCCTTGCGCGGTTGCGGAACGAAATGCCAGTTCACCCGTTCGTCGGTCTGAAACTCGAACGCGGCCTTGGCGCGTTGCCCGGGGGTGAGCGCGGCGAAGAGGTTGTTCGCGGCGGCGGCCATTTCCAGCGCCGGCGAATGCGCCCGGGCGGAGAGCAGACCGAGTTGAGTGACGAGACAAACCAAGGCAATGTTACGGGTGCGAAAATTTTTCATGTCGTCAAGACAACCAAACCTACGCGCGTTGGCAATTGAAAAACGCGGCGACATTGAAAAACGGGACGCCACGAAGGGAACACATCCTGGAGGCGAGCCGGTTCGGCAAAAGAGCGGGCGAAGGTAGGTTGCCTTCCGCAACCCTTCTCGCCGCAGGGTGCGCACCACACGGTCAATCAACAGATGGCTTTCCCAAGTCATGCTTCCCCGCGATGGACCAACGGTTGACACCACTCGGGCTGCCTGCCAATCATCCTCTGCATGAGTGACATTATTTATCCCCGCAGTCCCCGCGAAATCATGGATGGCTGGCCGCATCTGCCGCGCTATGTGGACAAGATCCGCCTGCACCTGGCTGGTAAACTCCACGCCGATTATCAGAACAACTTCGGCAAAGGCTTCGATGGTGCCTGGCTCCAAGCTGCCGGGGTGACGCATGAGCAGATGATTGCCGTGGTGAAATGCACCGTCAGCGACGGCGAGGTCTGCGATTGGGTGCGCCACCACATCAAAAAATCCGCCGCCGAAAAAGCCGCGTTGCTCGCCAACATGCTTGATTACCCCAAGGCCGGCGACGCGGAAGGCATCGCGCGGCTCAAGCTGCGCAAGGAACAGGCCGGCCTGAGCCATCGCGACGACCTCCAGAACTTCGTGGACTTCATTGATGCCGACGAGAAGCGGTCGTAGCCAATCGCAGGCATTCACGATCGAAGCTTCCCGCGCCAGATGATTGTCCGCTACGGTTTAGGTTTGCCGGGAGCTGAGGCAGGGAATACCACATTTGGTAGCTGCCGATTTCCAGTTTATGAGCCGGGCAACGCTAACTCGTCGTCGCGCTGGAGGTCGCTACGAGTTCCAGCATGCGATTGGAAGCCGTGTCCCATGAAGTGGGATGCGGAATGATCGCCTGGGTCTTGAACGAGTTGCGCAGGATTTCCCGGGCTTCACCCAGCGATGG
>JANOHH010000756.1:0-7592 GCA_031406395.1 Verrucomicrobiota bacterium
CCGCGCTCCAGGCCGTTGATCATCTGGTGCGAATCGGCCGTGCCAAAACCGGACAGGATTACTTCACGCTGGTCAGCCTTGCCGTCGCCGTCGGAATCCCGCAAGTGAACGAGTACCGATGCTTCCCCCACATAAACGCCCCCATCGCCAAACTCGATGCCCATCGGAACGAACAGATTTTCGGCGAAGCGTGTGAATTTGTCGGCGCGGCCATCAGCATCGGTGTCCTCGCAAACCAGAATGTAGTCGCCCGGCACGGCGCCCGGCTCGATCTGCGGATAGGTCGGCGCGCAAAGAACCCAAAGCCGACCGACATCATCCCACCGCATCTGCAACGGCTTGACGATGCCATCGGCTTCGGAAGCGAAAAGGTTTACCTGAAAGCCGTCCGCAACCGAAAAGGATTGCTGCTCCGCTTCGGGTGAATGATCGAGCGCCGATCTCGGATCTGGCGCCTCGGGTGGAGCAAGCGCTGACGTCGGCGCAGGGAATTTTCTCGCGACCGGCCGTGCCGCGTGGACATCCGCCGCCAGGGCGTGAACTTGGGCATCCGCCTGAGCGATCAGCGGCTGAAACGATTCCAGTTCAATGCGCAGCGGGGGCCGGCCGCCGCCCGGTTTGCCGAATGGCTGCTCCGTGCGATCGCCAAAGGCAAACGACCAATTCATCGGCCGCCAATTGTCGAACCAGAGCCGGTTCTTCTCGCGGATCGCTGCGCGCAAGTCCGCCAGCGTGGCCGTTGGCGGAGACGTTACCCCCAGAGCAGCGCCGGCAAGAGCGGCGACCTGCATCTGGCCTTCGGGGGTGAGATGCATGCCGTTCACCGTCAGCCGCGCTGGCTGACCGACCAGCGGAGTGAACAGGTCCACGAACACGTAACCGCCTCGTTCGGCGAGGCGGCGGATTCCGTCAACGTACGCCCGAACAATTTCATTCGTGCCGGTGTGATCGGGCACGTGCGGCGAGCGCGGAGGCTCGAAGGGCCGCGGGGAGAGCAGCACGATGCGCCGGGTGCGACCGGCAAATTGATCGAGCAGAGATTCGTAGGCGGCGATGAAGTCATTCAATTTCGCGGCACCTTGCAGGGATTCGAGTTGTCCGAATTGCGCGAAGATCACGGTGGCTTGGGCGGCGTCGAGTTGCTGCCGCCAGGTGCCGAAGTTCAGATCGCGCCATTGTTCATAAACCGTGTCCCCTTCCCAGGCCATGTTGCGGAAACGCGGCTTGGCCGCCGCAAAGTGTACGGCCAACAACGCTTCGAGTGTGGCCTCGTTGCGTGACCGAACGATGTCGGTTTGGCCCGTGAACACAACCACGTCATTGGATTCCAGCGTGAAGCGTCGATCCGGAAATGGACCGGTCACCGGGAGCGGCACATCCGTCGGTCCCAAGCGTGCCGCCGCGGGTGTCGGGGGCAGTTCTTCGAGGCGGAGGTCGCGATAGGCGATCGTGCCTTTCATCCCGCCATGGATTTGCACGGCGATGATGCCGGTGCGCGCCATCGTCGCATCCGGTTCCGTGTAATCCACCGTCGGCACGCCATTCAACCAGAGCTGAATGTGCCGGCCCTCGGCCCGGATCCGATACTCCTGCCAGCCATCCGCGGCTACGGCACGGAGCGCCTGCTCAACCGTTACTTTTTCCGGCGACGCGAGCATGCGATTGCGCCGGCTTTCGTCGTAGAGATGACCATCCACGCCGGTGCCGATGTCCGCCTGATAGCCGATGACTTCGTGATGCTGGGGAATCCGCTTGGAGCGGAACTGCACGCCGGCATTGAGCGCCGCAGTGCCCTGGATCTTGAATTTCAGGCGCAGATCGAAGTTGCCGAACTCGCGAACCGTGGCGAGAAATTCGTTGCGCGGAGCGGGCTGGTCCGGCGATCCAGCCGTGATCGCCCCCGCCTCAATGCGCCAGGTTCGGTTTGTCTCGCCTTCCCACCCGGCGAAGGTTTTGCCGTCGAAGAGCGGCGACTGACTGTGCGCGGTGGTCCCGACCTGGATCAGCAGGAGCAGGACAACCCACGCCCGGCGTTGACGATATGCGGTGGCCATTCGGGAAAAGATTATGCAGTAACCCACGGGACGCACGGTTTTTCGTCGTTCCCGCTGGCACTCCCGGCGTGGCGGTCGGAAACCGCGAAGTGGATTGATTGCTTGGCGGGCCGCCGGACAGGCGAATCCAACCAAGAGTTGAATTTCTGACAGGAATTGTGTTTTCTCCCACGCAACGTTCAGCGCCGTTTCAAACCACAAAACACTTTATGCCCAACCCCGCGACCTTTTGCCCCGATTTGGTTGGCTGCCTTTCCCAAGGCGCCGCCGGCAATCCCACCGTGGCCATGGTGGAAGCCGCGTTCAAACATCACGGAATCAATGGGCGCTACATCAACATGGAAGTGCCGCCGGAAAATCTCTCCGATGCCGTGAAGGGACTGCGCGCCACCGGATTTCGGGGCTTCAATCTGAGCATGCCCCACAAGGTCGCGGTGATCCCTCTGCTCGATGGCCTGGGCGAATCCGCCGCGGTCATCGGCGCCGTCAACTGCGTGGTGCGGCGTGGCGACAAGTTGATCGGGGAGAACACGGATGGCAAAGGATTCCTGCGCTCGCTGAAGGAGATCACGGATCCCAAAGGCAAAACCGTTGTGCTGTTCGGCGCTGGGGGCGCGGCGCGCGCGGTGGCGGTGGAACTCGCCTTGGCGGGCGTGGGACGTTTCATCTTGGTCAACCGTTCACCGGAGCGCGGAAAGCAATTGCTCGACACGCTGGTCGGCAAACTGCACTGCCAGGCCGAGCTGATCCATTGGAAGAGTGATTTCGCCCTGCCCGGCGGCACGGACATCGTGATCAACGGCACCTCCATCGGGCTTTATGATGCCGAGGCCCGGCTGCCCTTGGACATCGAAACCTTCCAGCCAGGACAAATCGTGGCCGACGTAGTTTTCAGTCCGCCCGTCACGCGGCTGCTACGGGACGCCGCCGCGCGCGGCTGCAAAACCCTCGATGGCCTTTCCATGCTCGTGAACCAAGGCGTCTTGGGCGTGCAATACTGGACCGGTGTCTTGCCCGATGCGATAGTGATGCAGCGAGCTTTGGCGTTGGCAATGGGCGGCTGAGTTCCATAGAAGCGGACGGGCGAAGGCGCTCAGGGAATTTGCAGGAATCGGATTAGGTCCGCGAGGTCCGGTTGGCTCATTCCCGCCTCGAGTCCTTCCGGCATCAGCGACAGGTTCGCGCTGTGGAGGACATCGATGTTGGAGCGCAGGAGCGTGCGGGTCTTCCCGTCGGGCAGCTTCAGCACCAGGCTGTTGCCGGTCTCAGCGGCGATGATGCCGTAAAGTTCCTCGCCCCCCGACAGTTGCGCGGTGTAGGCGGTGTAGCCCGGCTCGATGCTCGCGTTCGGGTCAAGGATGGAGACGAGCAACTTTTCCGGCGGATGATTTGCCACCGACTGCAAGTTCGGCCCGATCTCATTGCCCACCGGACCGAGCTTGTGGCAGATCGCGCAAAGTTTCGCGAAGACCGCTGCGCCGCGGGTCGCATCACCGGGCAGGGCCAGCGCGGGGCGAAAATCCGCGATGACTTTCGCGCGCGGAGAACGCTCGCCTGCATTCAGCGCCTTTGTTGCCGCCTGTTTCACCCGCGCCGAAGAATGGCGCAGCAAACGTTCACGCCGGGTCGCATCGAACGCGTTCGGGCTAATTTGCCCGCTCTCAACGAGGCCGACCAAAGCGAACGCCCACGCCTCACGGCTCAACAACTCATTGAGCACGGCCAGCCGGGTCTCCGGACCAAGTGTGGGCCAAGCCTTGGCGAGAAGCTCGGGCACACTCGCATGACCCCGCGCGCCGAAGGCCTTGATGGCCGTGCGCTGCGCCTCACCCGACGTCTTGGGCGACAGCATGGCCGACAGCATGAGCAGCGCTTCATTCTGGTGCGCTTCGTCGCGCACCAGCAGGCCTGCGGCGATGATTCTTGGTATCTCGGGCTGGCTGACATCGGCGGCGAGTCGTTTCGCCGCGGCAAATAATTCAGGTGCAGAAAGGAGTTGTTGCGCCAGAGCATCGTTCGCTTTCGCCTCCTGCAGCGCGCGCCAAGTTGTCTTGCGGCGGTCCAAGGTGTCGAGGAACTGGCTGAACGCCGCCATTTGCAGCGCGGTGAACTCGCCCCGGATTGGTGTGAGCGTGGGCTTGAGCAAGCGGGCGAGCGAGTCGCGCTGATTCGTGGCGAGCGCGAGGTTGATCAAGGGCTCCGAAAGTGACGCCTGTGCCGGCTCGCCGGCGGCCACAACTGCGTCCACGAGCGCGAGGCTGTGCGGCAAGGCGGAACTCAGGATGGCGGCCGTGAGGAATTTATCCCCAGCCTGGGCCACCGCGAGTTGCCCCAACGCCGCCCCCGCCAGTGGGTCGTCCCATTCGCCCAAAGTGCAGGCGAGCTGGAGGCGCACCTTGGGGTTGGCGTCGTTCACCAGTTTGGCCGCCGCCGCGATGACGGCGGGAGTCGAACGGGGCTCGGCCAAGCGGAGCGCGTTGATGCGCACCCCCGGATGCGGATCCGCCAACGCGTGTTCCACGAGGGCTGGCGGGAGCCGGCCGAGTCCGTCCAGCGTGCAAAGCGCTTGCAACCGGGCGAGCGGATTCGTGGACTCACGCGCGAGCTGCTCCAGCAGGGGCGCTGCAGCAGTATCTTTTTTCCACAGCAACAGCATCTGCGCCTTGTCCCGTTGCCAGCCATTGGGTGAATCGAGTGCGCTCACGAGATCAGGCAGCGAGCGGGTGTCGAGTTGTCTGAGTTTGCGGGGCGGGTTGGAACTGGGGAACACGCGATAGATGCGGCCGCGTTCCTCGCCCAGCCGATAATGCGGGAGCAGTTCGGCCTTTCCTTCCGCCGGCAGCCATTCCGGGTGCTCGATCATGTAGCGGTACATGTCCACGACCCAAAGTGCGCCGTCGGGACCGGTGCGCGTCATCACCGGCCGACACCAGCGATCTTCGCTCGCAAAGAAATCCCGCTTCGCTTCCTCGCTCGCGCGGTGCGACGAAAAACTCGGGCCATCGTCGGTGACCACCTTATGTTGGACGAGATTGTGGAACGGTTCGCAGGTAAACGCGTGCCGGGCGCCGTCCGCACCGAAAAGGAGTTCGTCGCGGTAAATCATCGCCGCGCATGCCGAAGTGAAGTGGCCCGCCTCGCTGAAGCTGTGGAACCTTTTCTCCCGCTGACTCATCGGAAACACCGGCGGGTTCATGGGCGTGACGACCTGCTGCACGGGATCCGGCGACGGCACGTGCGGGTTGCGGCGGATATAATGATCCTGCAAAACGTAGTGCCAGAGCGGCCACGAGTTTTGCACCCCGAACCAGTTACCCCAGTCGTCCGGGTTGCGCCCGAACTGCGACGGGCCACTTTGCGCGTCCAGTTCGCCCGTGTCGGGCCGGAAGCGAAAGTCGCGGCTGCCAATCGCGTATTCCTGGCCGTTGCGATGCGATTTGATTTTCGTTCCCGTGCCGTAACCGCCGTGGTGCGCACCGCTCGCGCAATACACCCAGTTATCGAGTCCCCAGCGCAGGCCGTTCACCCGAAGCTGCTGATTGCCGGCGAGGAACCCGCTGAACAACACCTCGCGCAAGTCGGCTTTGCCATCCCCGTCACTGTCTTTGAGAGACAAAATCTCCGGCGCGGCGCTGATGACGACTCCGTCGCGCCACGTGAGAATGCCGGTGGGGAACGCGAGCCCGTCCGCAAAGAGCGTGCTCTTGTCATAGCGACCATCGCCATCGGTGTCTTCCAACATTCGCACGCGCCCGCCGGGCTTGCCCCTGCCGTCGAGGCCGAGCGGATAATCCACCATCTCCACCACCCACAGGCGCCCGCGCTCGTCCCAGTCAATTGCCACCGGTGATTCGAGCAACGGCTCCGCCGCCACCAACTCGACCTTGAAACCTTCGCGCACGTGAATTTTCGTGAGCGACTCGGCTGGCGAAAGCGGTGGAGAGACGATGGGCAAAGCGGATCCGCCGCCGGCCGTTCCTCCGTTCGCAGCGGTCCGCGCTGGGAACCGCGAAGCTTGATTGATGGCAGGGATTTCCTCCGGCTTCAGCGCGCGATTGAACACAGCGATGTCGCTCAACTTGCCGCGCAGGTTGGAGAAGTTGTCGTTGCGTCCGCCGAAAAACATCTGGTTCACTCCTGTTGGATGACCTGGCTCCAGTTCACCCGCGATCTCGGGCTTCCGCTCGCCATTGAGGTAAACGCTTACTCGCCGCCCCTCCCGCACGAGTACCACGTGATTCCACGTTTGCGGCGGGATTACCTGGCGGCCCGCCAGTAGCTCATCGCGTTTGTTGCCGTTGAAAAGAATCAATTGCCCCGCGTTGCTATGCGTGCCCCCGATACCAATATGGTCGCCCGGCGCGCCCTCGGCGCCGTCTTCGCCGCGCGAGAAGAGATACGCCGTCACCGGGCGCGAAGTGTTCGGCAGCTCGTTGAAGAACCAAAGGGCGACGCTGTAGTTCGACCCGAGGCTGGGGACCGAGGCTCGCAAACGGCCGCCGGCAAAGCTGGCCGCCACCGCGTCGGGCGCCGGTAAATCCACTCTCGCTTCCGCGGTGGCAGCGGGTTGACCCACGGCGCTGAGCACCGTTCTTTCGTCCGCCACCGGCGCCAGCCAATGGGCCACCGGCTTGAGCGCGCTCAAGGCGGGCGCGGTGTTCCCGGCGGGGATCGCCACTGGCGGTACGCTGCTAAAAGTTGCGGGAAACCCGGCAGCCCGGAAATGTTCCGCGATTTCGTCCGGCCCAAGCGCCCGATCGTACAGCGCGACTTCATCCAGCTTGCCTTCGAAGTTGGCGACGTTGTCGCTGCGACCACCAAGAAAAATTGTGTTTGTTCCCAAGCGAACCCCGGGCTCGATATCGCCCATGATTTCCGGTGCCGGGTTGCCATTCAGATAAACCCCCACGCGTTTGCCGTCGCGCACCAGGGCCACGTGATACCACTTCCGCAGCGCAAGATCAGTGCGGCCCACCAGCGACTGGCTGACATCGCTGCCGCCGTTGGCAAACACCAGCCGGCCCGGCCTGGTATTGGTGCCACCGATGGAAAGATGTTCCCCGGGCGCACCATAAACGCCGTTGGCGCCGCGGGAAAAAAGATTTCCGGTGATGCTGCGGAGCGAGTGCGGCAGGCCGTTCCAAAACCAGAACTCGACGGAGTAAGCGCCCTTGAGTTCAGGCATGGTCGCTCGCACACGGCCGCCGGCGAAGTGTGGGGCGCGGTTGATCTGGTCGCTGCTGAAGGTGTTTGGGACCTCGGGCGCGGCCGGTTGAAAACCGATGGTCCGGCTCGCTCCGGGCAGATAGAGAGCGATGCCGTCCTCGTATTGCGCGTTGCGCCCCTGACCGGTGGCGTCGAAGGCAGTCGGAATAACGCTTTCGTTCAGCCGCCAGTACGCCGCCGGTTTCGAAACGAGGATCGCCTTCGCGTAAACGCCGTGAGATTCAGTGATCACACGACGCGGTTGGCCGGAGACTTCTTCGAGCAAGCCGAGCAGTGTCTCGACGATCCGAGGTTCGGCTTGGACTTCCAGAC
>JANOHH010000711.1:0-7175 GCA_031406395.1 Verrucomicrobiota bacterium
GACCGCCTCCTCACGTTGGCGGCTACGGCGGTTTACTGCGTGCAGGTTTCTTTTCATGCGATGGCTCAGTTCTATCACAGCCTAACGAAAAGAGGCCGGGAAAATACTCCCGGCCTCCATGATTCCTAATCGGAAGCCGCCCGGCGGCTTCCCATCGAGGGCATTACGGCAGTGACCAGCGGTAGAACTTCGTCGCGCTTGCTGGAATGGTCAAAGGCGACACCGGGCTGCCAGGTACAGGGGTGTACGGGCCCGTCACAATGGAGGATTGAGTCAACGTGCTGCCATCCGGCCAAGTGATGGTAACATTGCCACCGCTGGCGGGGGCAATCGTAATGGCAGTCGTCGCAGCTTTGCCCCCTAGGTAGTGATAAGCGACCTGGGTTGGCGTCAGCGCCTTATTGTAAATGGCCACTTCGTCAGCCCCACCGGCGAAATTGTTTGCCCAGCCTTCACCGGTGCATCCAATTGCCCAGTCCCCATTGGTCACCGTCAGCGCGCCAATCGCGGAAGCGGCACTGGCAACCTTGACGCCATTGCGATAGAGATTCCAGTTGGCGCCATCGTAGGTGCCGACCAGGTGAATCCAACTGCCACCTCCCAAGTCGCCGCCGGGAATGGCGAAACTCGCAGCATAGGTATTGGTTGTCGTACCATCGATTATTTCACTCGAACCCACCACATAATTTCCGCCTTCAATCGCAAGGTAAACTTCGGCGGTGTTGGTTACCGCGTTATCCCAACCTTGGGTGAGGAAATTACTTGGCGTCTGGGGACCGTGGGAGATGATCCGGGCCGGATCTCCCTGCGTAGCGCCGGGGTTGATCCAAGCCTCCAAAGTGATCTGCCCGGAAATGTTCAATCCCGCGGGGTTGTTCAGATTGGCCCATTGCTTCAAGCCGTCCAAAGGCAATGCCAGATTTGCGGCATCGAAACCGACAAAAGTCGGAGGTCGTGGACCGGCGATGACGTTGGTCGTGACAACCTGACTTGCATTGGCGACATAGCCGACCGTGCCGCTGTTGGCCGCCGGGTAATATGCCGGGTCATTGAAACGGAGGTAGGTTTTGGGCATGCCGGATCGTTCGGCTCCAGGAACGGACTGAGTGGTCAAGCCGGCGGTCATGACGAGCGTCTCGTAATTTGTGCCGTAATTGGCGTTGGTCCCTGCTTGATAGTGAGCCAGGATCTGCTCGGGGGTCAGCAGGAAACCATTGTAAATCGCCACTTCGTCAATATCACCTTCATACGGATTACTGCCGAGGCCGGAAGCGGCATTATAGGAACCGATCGCCAGATCTGCCGGAGCACCGGATGCCGGGAGAACTTCGGGAATCTCCCGGTTGGCTGCATAGAGGGCTGCGGGGTTTGTGGCCACGGCCACGCCGTCAACATAAGCAGTCAGCACTCCCTGCCACTGATTATTTCCGTTGCCAGCCGGATCGCCATTGTCAACTTCGGGCAACCAGGTAACTACCAAATGCTGCCATTTGCCCACGGCATAGTCGCCAAGAAGATAATTGGGATCCTCCGGCGGCAGCACCACATTTCCGCCGGTCAGGACATCCTGGCCGCTATTGCCGGCGCCGCTGAACATGCGGAAATTCCAGCCATACCCTTCACTGATCGGATAAGAATGGTTCGGGTTGCGTTGGAAAATAACCCAGCCGGTTCGCCCTGTCCCGCCGACCATGCGGTTGTTTACGGGGCATTGGCCGCCCTGTGTGTCTTGCATCGGGCGGAGCCAGGCTTCAAAAGTGAAAGGAACACCTGCGCTCGGATTGTTCTCCAGTTTCCACGGGATGGTAGTGGCGGAGTTTCCATTTCGCCTATGGTACGAGGCCGAACCGTCGTCGTTACGGCCCGCCAACGCACTAGCGCCCGGATGTACCACCTCAGCGGTGTGGGCGGCAATCCCGGCAGACCGCAAATCGCCCAAATTGTTGGCAACGTCCGGCCCGGGAGCAATTTCATCGAGGCGCAGGTAAGCCACCGGGTTGTGGGACTTGATAAGCGAGTCGTAGGACTGCGCCCGGCTGGCATTGGTCGCGTTCTGGTAGTGCGCCAGGATTTGAGCCGAGCTTAGCTTGCTCGAATATAAAGCGAATTCGTCCACGCCGCCATAAAAGTAGTTCAAACTCGAGTTGGCATTGTTGTAGGCCCCCAGCGACATCGCCGGCTGCGGGTCAAGATTGCTCGTCAGGGGCGCGTAGCCGGGTTCGGTTCCGTCGCTGCCGCCAGTCCAGATGTTGGTGTTCGCGGCGACGCCGTCAATATATATGGTTAACGTTGCATTCGTCACTTGCACCGGATCGTACACCACCACCACATGCTGCCACTTCCCAATCTGATACGGGACCAAACTCGTCACATCCAGGCGTCCGCTGGTGCCGATGCCATTAAACATCCGGCAATTCCAGCCCACGGGTTCGCTGCCATTATAGCTGGAATCCGGCTTGCGTTGGAAGAAAACCCAGCCTTGCCGGGGGGCGACCAAGGTCCAGCGATTGGCCAGCGGCGACTGCCCATTGCTCGTCAGATCGCTCGCCGGATAAAGCCACGCCTCGAGCGTGAACGGTTGGGTATTCGGCGGGTTCAGGGCTTCATTAAAAGGGATTTCGGTGCGCGTGTTGGAATCGAAAAATGCTGCCCGGTTTCCGTCGCCAACAATCGCGCCGGGAAACGAATGCAGATTCCCAAAATCCACCAGGTCATTCGTGGCGTTTCCAGCGGCGCCCAAGGTGCCACTGTTCTTGTTGATGAGGTTTCGGGTGGTATCGTCATTGAGCCGATAATAGGCCTTCGGCCCGTCGGCGAGGACGGTGGATTGATAATCGGCGCGCGCGACTTGAGTCAGCAAGACCGGCAGCGTCAATATTGTTAGTAGGGAAGCATGAGTTCGCAGGGTTTTCATTTTATCATTCGTGTTACTGGTTTACGTTGTTGCAAATAATTGCAGGTTCTGGACGGAGGGAAATTGACATGGCTAGGTTACAGTTTGGCGGGGCTTGGGTTAGGATACGGTGACATCTTCCAATTCGTCCGCAGACCCCAAAGCCAAGCCACTTCCGTTGACATCGTGTTTGCCATTTTGTTTGCTGTGTTCAGTCGTGAGTATGCTCATAGAACGGGTCTAGTCAACGAAATTCTCAGAGCACTTCGGGATAAAACCATAGAATAGCCGCTTCCGGCCGGCGAAAATCAGACCTTGGCTCAAGCATGACGAGCCAACACCACGGTCCGCGAGCCTCAATCAGGGGTCTCCCCAGCCCTGCGTTCCCGGTCGCCGGGCTACCACCAGAATCCCGGCGCCCCGCCCTGGGTTCGCGGACGCATGTCATTCCACTTACGCCATTCGCCGTGATTGTCCAGCATGACCACATTGCCGCCGGAAGGGAACCGGCCATTCATGTGCGGTGTTTCATGCAGATCCCCGCGATTGCCGCTGACCGCGTCCCAACCGCCCGGGATTTTCGTATAGGTGTAGGTGTTGCGCGCGGTATAGTTGTTCTGGCCACCCTGGGAAATCGTGGCATCGGCGACCAGCACTTTCTCGCTCGACGACAAGGCGGGAATGGTCAGCGCCGAGGTCGGGTGCTTCAGGGGTCCTGCAATCATGGACGCATTGGCGTTGGACCAGATCAGCGTGTAACTGGCGGCAAAGCCAGGCGATGGGGCAAAGGTTTGCGCGTAGCCGATCACGCGAAACTGGCTGCCGCCGAATCCGCTCGGGCCACCCCACAGCACGTCATTGTTCTGCTTGGGAAAAGCTGGGCAGTACATAATATTCCGTTTCGCACCGTTCTGGAGCATCAGATCCACCATGGGGACGGGCATGTCCCACAACCAATTGCCCGCGGTCATGGGCGGCAGCTTTTCTTTTGAATCCGTGGCGTAAATCTGGATGGCCAGCCCGAACTGCCGGAGGTTGCTCAGGCAATTGATGCGCTTGGCGCGGTCCTTGGCTTTGGCCAAAGCCGGCAGGAGCATCGCCGCGAGAATGGCAATGATCGCAATGACGACCAGCAATTCGATGAGCGTGAATCCCCGGCGCGGGTATCGGCAAACGCGGGACACGACTTTGGCGCGCAGGATCGAACCTTTGGGGTCGCCAAGAGTGCATGGGTATCGCGGATTCATGAAAGGCCGCATCATAAATCCGCAGCGGACGGCGGTCGATCCTTTATTGCACCCGGCCTTCCTCTTCCTCCGCGAACGGCTCCGGCAAATTTAGTCGCCACTATCGATTCGATTTCAAGGCGCGGCGCAGGACCGGCTCGATCGCGTCAGCCATCCGCACGAAGCCGAGATCGGTCGGATGCGTGCCGTCCACCGTGGCTTCGCCATCCGTTCCCATGAGCTTGGCGGCCGGCACATAAAACAATCTCCGTTGTCCGGCTTTGAGGAGGCGGCGATTGATTTCCCGGAGTTGGGCGTTGTCGTCAGCATATCTTGCGCGGCGAGCTTCGACAAAATCGCCATCGGCATATTCGAGGTGTTCCACCAGCACGATGGGAGTGAGCGGATGCGCAGCACGGAGAATCCGGACGAACCGTTCCAGGCGTTCACCTACCAGGTCAGCCGCCATGTTCGGCAACGGATCCAGCACGTAAACCGCAGGATCGAGTTCCGCCAGCAATTGGGCTACTTCCGGTTCACTGAGCGCGTTGCCGGAGAAACCCAAATTGATAATTGGCCGATCCAGCCGCCGGCCGAGGATGGCCGGATACGCCATGCCGGGCCGCGACGCGCAGCCGCCCTGCACGATCGAAGTGCCGTAAAATAAAATCGGCTTCCTCCCCGCCGGTCGGGGAGGCGGAATTGACAGCGTCGTTCCGGCCGGCACCCCGAGGCTGAGTTCCTCCACGCCATTGTAGAGCGGCAGATAAAGCATGTACTCCCGCCGCCCGGTTTTCAGCCCCTGCACCAATATCTTTTCTTCCCATTGTTTCTCCGGGCGGCCATTGCCCAACCAATGCCAGTTCCCCTGCTCTTTCACATACAAGTCCACACCGCTCACTCCGGTGGCTGGCATGTGGGGCATCGCGAGATTGCTGCGCCGCAATTTCCACCGCGCGGCAATCGTCGGGGCTTCGGTCACAAAGCGCACGCTCATCCCCGCCGAGTCGCGGCTCAAATTCCAAACGTCAGGGCGAACCGCGTGCTCGGCCCGACCGGGCAGTCGGTCGTAAACACTTTCCGTGTCGGTCCAGCCTTTGCCTTCGATGCCCAATGCGCGCGCGTCGCGCCACTGCCAACTCAGGAGGCCATCACCCGCCGGGTTCTGGGCGAAGGCGGGCGCCTGAGCAATGGAAAGCGCGGCGATGGTTGAAAGCAAAACCCGGTGGTCAATGCCAAACCGGTTCGCTCGGTTTCGTTTCATGCTCCCGCGAGATTAAATGCACCCCGTCCGACGCACAATTTGATTTTGCCAGCCGGGCCAGCCTGCCGCCGACGCGTTGACTTCGCAGTGCGGCACACCCACACTATGTCATCAATGCACCAGCCATCGCTGCCGCAATTTGTTCGAACCGGCCTGTCCATTCTCACTCTGCTTATTCTGGCCCAACCGGCACTGCCGTCGGAGACCAATCAACCGCCAGCGCGGAAATACTCCAACATTGAACGGCTCGCTTTGCCGCGGCTCCAGGCCGTGCATGAGGATGTAATGAAACTGCGCGCGCAGCGTCGGGCGTTGACTCCCCTACCCGGCCGGAACGACTACCGTTGCATCCTGCATGCCCATGCTGAAGATTCCGATCACACGGGCGGCACGCTGCCCGAGATGCTCGCGGATGCAAAGAAAGCCGGCATCAGTGCCATTCTGCTCACCGACCATTTCCGCCCGCCGCGGGATTTCATTGATGGCGCTGGCGCGGACTCAAAGAGGGCGTGTTGTTTATTCCTGGCTCCGAAATCCGCGGCTGCCTGCTGTATCCGGAGGCGTCTGTCCTCGACAAAATGGAGCAGCCGTTCCCGCAATTATTGAAAGCCGTGACCGCCGGCAACGGGATGATGTTTCTCTCGCACGTCGAGGAACGCAAGGATCACCCCATGGCTGGCTTGACCGGGTTGGAAATATACAACCGCCACTGGGACGCCAAGCAGGACATGGCGTCCCTCATCGCCCTGGCCATGAAGCTCACCGACCCGAAGCAACTGGCGGAACTGGAAGAAGCCGTGCGGCTCTACCCGGACGAACTGCTCGCCTTCCAATGCGATTACCCGCAGGTCTATTTGGACAAGTGGGACGCAGGGACGAAAAGGTTCCGGCTCACGGGTATTGCCGCGAACGATTGCCACCACAACCAGGTTTTCGTCGTAAAAATGGTGGACGCGGAAACCGTGCTGCTTGGCACGGTCGTAGACAAAGATGACGGGATGCGAAAGATCACCGCTGGTTCGCGGCCGGGCATCAAGGAGATGACCAAGGGCCGCAAGCCGGGCGACCTCCTCGCGCGGGTGGATTTGGATCCGTATCACCGCTCGTTTTGGAACAGCAGCACCCACATCCTCGCACCCAAGCTCGATGAACCGTCGCTGCGTACTGCGCTCAAGGCCGGCCACGCCTACGTGGCGCACGATTGGATGTGTGAAGCCACCGGGTTCCGTTTCGAAGCAATCACCTCCGGCGGTAAACCCGCCGGGATCATGGGCGACGAAGTGATGTACGCGGACGGGATGAAACTCAGCGCACAATTCCCGCTCGCCTGCCAGACCCGGCTGCTGCGCAACGGAGTTCCCGTTTCAGAAACCACAGGCAAAGATCGCGCGGAGTTTCCCGTAACTGAATCCGGTGTGTATCGCCTCGAAGCCTGGCTCACCGTGGACGGTGAAGCGCGACCGTGGATTCTTGCGAACCCCATCTACGTCCGCTGAACCGTGGTTGCCCCGACTGAAGTGAGGTGGATTTTTTCTTGTCCCGGTTGCGCGCGCAAGCAAGGTTTGACGCCCGGCCGCACAGGCCGGTGGCACCGATCATAGCGTACAGGCCACCGGTGTGAAGGTTGGTCAGACAGTCAACGAACCTCGGCACGACTGCGTCATCGAAGCCGAGTTCGAGAGCGCATCGCCCAGCCTGCTATCCCGGATGCACGAGACGGGTCCTCCCGGGAAGGGGACGAATAAGCTTCCGGACCGCGCTCGCTTTCAATGATTTTTGGCTGAACGATGAT
>JANOHH010000731.1:0-2412 GCA_031406395.1 Verrucomicrobiota bacterium
ACGTCGCGGCGCGGCAGGTGCAGCAAGAGGGCCGCACGGCAGAATGGCGCGGGATTTACGTTTACTGGTTCGTGGCCGATGACGCCATCAGCGCCACCGAAAGCGGCTTGGAGCGGATGTGGGCCATGGCGCAGAAGCTGGTGACGACCGGCGTGCTACAACGTTGGGCGTACATCAGTTATTTCGCCGTCTGCCTGCCCGGTCAGGAGGAGGCGACTTATGAGCGCCTGAAAAAACTTATTGCCGCTTCCGCGCCGGAATTTCAACTGCCGCACAAACCAAAGACCCAAGCCGTGGCCACCCGGCCGTGATCCACCACCTGTTGTAAATTGCCATGCTTCGACGTGATCGCCAAATGCGGATGCAGGTTAATCAGATGCTGGATGCGTGCCTGTTCGCCGTCAGCTTCTGGATGGCGTACGAATTGCGCGCCTCCCCCTTCTTTCTCGCAAGGTTTAGTTTGCCGCCCATCGCGCCCTTCGAAACATACTTCTGGTTTTACCTGGTGCTCATACCCGTGTCTCCGTTAGTGCTCGAAGCCCAGGGCTTTTACAACCGGCCCCTGATCGCGCCGCGGCGGCACACCCTTTGGCCGCTGTTCAAAGGCTGCCTGCTGATCGCCTTGGGTCTGACGCTCGCCCTGTTCTTCACGCGCCTCTACATCGCGCGCTCGGTGCCGATCTGGTTTGGGATCATCAGTTTCCTCCTCGTCTATCTCAAGGAGGAGTTCCAGCTGGTCGCCCTCAAGAGCAAGGTGGGGCAGTCTCAATTCCGCCGTTTCCTTCTCGTGGGCACGCCCGAGGAAACGGCCAGCCTGCGTGCCGAGATTCGCGCCCGCCCGGAATCGGGGGTGGAAATTGTCGCCGAACTGGACTTGAACCATACCCAGCTTGACCAGTTCTTGATCCGATTGCATGAACACTCCGTTAACGGCGTCATCCTCAGCACCCGGCACACACACTTCGACCGTGCGGAGGCCGTGGTCAAAGCGTGCGAGATCGAAGGCGTCGAAGCCTGGCTGGTCGCTGATTTCTTCAAAACGGAGATTTCCCGAACGCGTCTGGATGATTTTTACGGCCGCCCCGTGCTGGTGTTCCGTTCTGCGCCAGAAACTTCCTGGCGGGGGATGGTCAAAAAGGGGGTTGATTTCACCGGTGCCTTGTTGATGCTCTTGATCTTGACCCTGGTGATCCCGGTTCTCCCCCTGATCGCGCTCCTCGTCAAGCTCACCTCGCCCGGCCCGATTTTTTTCCGCCAGTCACGGTCCGGCCTCAATGGCTCGCCCTTTACCATCTACAAATTCCGCACCATGGTCACCAACGCGGAACAGATCAAACACGAACTGGAAGCCATGAATGAAATGCAGGGTCCGGTTTTCAAGATCACCAAGGATCCGCGCATCACGCCCATCGGCAAATGGCTGCGCAAATTCAGCGTGGATGAACTGCCACAACTATTCAATGTCCTGTGCGGCGAGATGAGTCTGGTCGGCCCGCGCCCGTTGCCGGTGGACGAAATCCGGCGCATCAGTGACCTGGCTCATCGCCGCCGTCTTAGCGTCAAGCCCGGCCTCACCTGTCTCTGGCAGGTCAGCGGTCGCAATAAAATCCTCGATTTCAAGGACTGGGTGCGCCTCGACCTTGAATACATCGACAACTGGTCCTTGTGGCTCGACTTCAAGATCCTGCTGCGCACCATCCCCGCCGTGTTTGGCGGCTCGGGAGCGAAGTGAACGACCAATTCCAAGTTTAACATGGCATGCGCCGCCATCGGTAGTCCTTTTATTTTCCATTGGCCTTGAGCCGTCAACCAATTCAAACCATGTCAGCAAAAAAAAAAATCACCCCTTCGCCAGCCACCCACCTCGGTCGTCACCGGTGCCGCTGGCTTCCTCGGTTCGCATCTCACCGACCTGTTGCTGGCGCGCGGCCACAAAGTCATTGGCCTGGATAACTTCATCACCGGCAGCGTGGACAACATCGCGCACCTCGGTGGCGATCGAAATTTCAAATTCATCGAACAGGATGTGACCGAGTTCATCTTCTTGGATTGTCCAGTCAACTACGTCTGGCATTTCGCTTCCCCGGCCAGCCCGATTGATTACCTGAACGTGCCGATTCAAACGCTCAAGGTCGGCTCGCTCGGCACCCATAAGGCCCTAGGCCTCGCGAAGAATAAGAAAGCTCGTTTCCTCATCGCGTCCACGTCGGAAATCTACGGTGATCCGCTCGTCCATCCGCAAACCGAGGACTACTGGGGCAACGTCAACACCATCGGTCCGCGGGGCTGTTACGACGAAGCCAAGCGTTTTGCCGAGGCGCTGACCATGGCTTACCACCGCGAGCACAAGGTCGCGACGCGCATCGTGCGCATCTTCAACACCTACGGCCCGCGCATGCGCCTCAACGATGG
>JANOHH010000768.1:0-8557 GCA_031406395.1 Verrucomicrobiota bacterium
GCAGTGGGTGGTGCGGTTTCTGAAGTTTCATCGCAAACCGATTGGCAGGGCCAAGGAACCGGCACCTCACCCGCAATCCCAGGAGCCACCCTCACCCCCAGCCCCGCTCCCAACCGGATTGGGCGAGGGTAGCGTCGGGCCGGTCGCGGCGGACGCGGAGGCGAGACCCGGCGCGCACGGAGTGCCGCGCCCAACCCAAGCAGGCTGGCGGCATCCGAAGGAATTGGGTGGGCCGGAGGTGCCGCGTTTTTGTCGGACCTCGCGAATCGGCAAGGGGTGGCCGCCGCCACCCAGGCGCAGGCATTCACCCCGTGAGATAATTGGCATGGCCACTTATTGTTACATGTATGTGTTGCGCTCCGCCAAGGACGATCGGTTTTATGTCGGGCTAACGAGAAATTTACGGGCGCGGTTACAGGCACATAACAGCGGACAAGTTCCTTCGACCAAGAACCGTGTCCCATTGGAGCTTATCTATTGGGAGGGATGTCTGAATGAGAGCGACGCCGCGCAGCGTGAGAAATATCTCAAGAGCGTATGGGGAAAGCGTTACCTCAAGGGACGCTTGCGACGGTATCTCACGGGGTAAACGCCCTGGTTTTTCTCTACCGGGAGGTCTTGCATGTGCTGGTCGCGGAGATTGGCGAGTTTGAACGGGTGCGGCGGCTGGCGCGTTTGCCGGAGGTCTTGTCCCGCGCGGAAGTCGCGTCAAAGGCTTCGCCTCACGCGATTTTGGGATAGGTTTGTCACGTGTTTTACGTTTACGTTCTCCAGTCGGAAACGGATGCCGGTTGGTACATCGGGTTTTCGACTGATTTGCGGCGGCGATTGAAAGAGCATCAGGCGGGGAAGTCGTTTGCGACTTCGTATCGTGGGCCGTGGCGTTTAATTTACTACGAGGCGTATTTGGAGGAGGCCGACGCGCTGGGTCGAGAGAAGTATCTGAAGAGCGGCGGTGGCCGGCGGTTCTTAAAGGCGCAGCTCAAACACCATCTGAAAAAATTTCCGCTCCGGCAGACCGCGTGACCGCGTAAAGCGGCGGAGCCGCCACGCGGTTTTACGCGGCAGGATTTACTGGGGCACAAGGACGTGGCGACGACGCAAATGTATACCCACGTGATGAACAAGCCGGGGTGGGGGTGCGCAGTCCGCTCGACGGGTGAGAGGTGGCAGATTTTGAATCGCGCGCGCCCGCTCGCTCACCCCTCCGGGGTTTCTCGCTGCGCTCGAATTACTATTTCAATTTACCAAAACGAAATTGTCACGCACGTCATGGCCAAACCCGGCATCGGCATGCGGAGTCCGTTGGATGCTTAAGTCGCCAGGATTGGCGTCGAGGCGGCACGCCAGGGGCAAGTTTGTGAAAAGCATGATTCCAATTCAAGGCGCCGGTGTCGCCCGGAAAAACTGGGCCTTACTCCCGGGGTCAATCTTGATTTCGGCGTGACCATTGGTTGTGGTGAGGTTTACAACCGGAACCCAGCTGAGCAGATTCGTGGAACTTTCGATGCGGTAGCTCTGGCTGTCGGGGGCTTCGAGTTGGAGCGTGAGCTTGCCGTCCGGCGTCAGCCCCGGCGGGAGATTTAGCCGAAACGGGACGAGGGTGAGCGCGAAATTGATTGTGCTCACGGCGCCCGAGTTATCCGTCGCGCGAGTTTGCAGGTTGTGCAGTCCGATCGTTGGCATCAGCCAGTTCCAAGTAAACGGCGGCGCCGTTCGTTCGCCGAGTTGGATTCCGTCTGCGAAAAACTCCACTTTCGCCACCTGACCATCCGGGTCGCTCGCATCCATCTGAAGGGCGAGGACCGAGCGCTCGGTGAGGATTGCTCCCGGTGCCGGCGAGACGAGCAGGAGGGTCGGCGCCTGGTTGGGCGGCAGGAGCCGGATGCTGGGAACGACCTGGCGTGCCTGACTCGGGCTGCTCCATTCGAGGCGACTGACCGCGCCGCCGCCGTTCTCGTAGAACTCAAGCCGCACGTCGTACAGTTGGCCAGCCTGAAGCGCCTTGGTCGCGCTGTAGGTGGTCGGCGCCTGGTCAATCCATCGGTCAATGATCAACTGCCCGCCGACGTACAGCCTCACGCCGTCATCGGCGGTTACCCAGAAAGTGTAGGTCTGGCTGAACTGGGGACGGATGCGTCCGGTCCAGCGGGCCGAAAACGTGTCGGGACCAATCTCCGGCGTCGGCGAACCCCCACCCCAATCAAAATCCACCGTCGAGTCAATGCGGGTCAGCTTGTTGCCGGTGAAATTCTGGTTGTCGAAATATTCGGCCAGCAGGCCGGTGGTGTTGGAGCCCACTACCAGGACATTTACGGGCAGGGAGCTGCCCGTCTGTCCGGCGGAATCGGTCGCGAAGGCGCTCAAGTTATAGCTGCCATTGGTGGGCACGGCCCACGAAAAGAGAAACGGTGCGTTCGTGCTCCCGCCAATCCGCGTCGGCCCGGCGTAGTATTCGACGCTCACAATGCTGCCATTGGAACTGCTGGCATTCGCCGACAGCGGGATCGGACCCGGCAGGTAGTAGAGCGCTCCATTCACCGGCGACGTCAAGGTCACGTTGGGCGGCGGCGCCAGCGATTGAATCCAGTCCACCAAGACAGAGATCGCCGGTTGATCGACGACATTTTTTGCGAGCGGTGGCATCCGGTAGCTCTCGGTGGCGGTGCTCATCCGACGATGCATGACGGAACGGCTGACGTCTTGCGCCGCGACGTTTCGGGCGCCGGGGATGCCGAGATCATTGTTAACGAGTCCGCCGATGATGTTGGCCAGGCCGAGCGGGGTTTCGGCGCGCGCGTCCCAGTTTGCATTCACGCCGCCGGGGCGATGACAGTGGGAGCAGTTGGCATCGAGATACGAACGCACCCGGGATTCGAGGCTGGCGTTGGCGTTGGTCACATTGACCAATTTGGACAAGCCGGGTAGTGACGCTTCCTCCAGCAGTGGATTGAAATACCCGACATGGTTCCAGGCACGAAGCTGGTTGTCGTTCGTTCCGGTCTGGGGGAAGAGGTGGCTGCCATTACTTTGGCGGGTGTTGAGGCCCAGCACGCCGCCGGAGGCCCGCGAGTGGCAACTCAAGCAGTCCTGACGGCTCGGGTAGGACCATAACTGTGAACGTGTTTGTCGGAAACGAAACTCGGCCGTGGACGTGATGCCGCTGCCCGAATGCGCTGTCAATGCGAGCCCCAGGTAAACGGTGTTGGGCAACGCAAGGATCTTCGTGGCGTAGAGCAGCCACGAGTCGCCATCGGCAGAGCTGTACGCGGTGAAGGTATCCCCGGAACGACGCAGGCGCAGCCAGGTGTCGGGGTAGTTGACCCGCGGTTGGGGCAAGGGCGGATAGAGGGCGCTGGCGTTGCCCCCGGTCGTGTCGCGGGACTGAAACTCGTAGCCCCCGTCGTTATTGTTGCGGGCGGCATTGCTGGGGAAAACCAGGGCAAGAATGTGCCGCGCGTTGGCCGCGAGCGAGTCGCGCACCATCAATCCGGCCTTGGTGTAGAGATCGGTCGGAGCTACCGAGACCACCTTCACGGCCACATCGAAATCGCCGGACCGTTGTTCCTGGGCGTAACGGAACTGGTCGCTCGTTCCCCAGATATCCGCTCCCCCAGCGGTGATTTGATAGCCATCGCCGAGGTCCGTTGTGGCCCCGGCCACCGGGTTGCCGATGTCAAGGCTGACCAGCGTTCCAACCGGGCGCGGTACGGTAATGGCCACGTTTTCAGAGACCGCGCCCTCAATAAGGTCGGCGTCCGTGTTGTTCGACCGCCACCGGTAGCTGCCGCCGTAAACATAGCCGTTGGTATCACGAACCAAAATCCGCGTCTCCAGCCGGCGCAACAACAACGGATCGCTGTCACTGACCGGCAGGGCGAAATGTTTCACCCACGTGGACCCGGCCGGAAAGGTCCATTCCCCATTGGTGGCAAATCCAATTTTGGTCCCATCCGGAATCCCCATCCACCGGAGTTTATTGGCCCCGTCGGACCAGAGGGGTGAATTGACGTCATACGAGAGCAGGCCGGGCACCGGGGTCAGCGACGCCAGATTGGTAAACACGCCGGTCTCGGACAGCAGCCGCGGCATCTCGGGCGCGGCGGGGCCTCCCCGTTGTAGTTTGTAGATATATCCCCCCAAACTGCTGAGCTGGCACATGAAAAGTTCATGGTTGTGGTCAAGCCCGAAACTCGACAGGCCCACGTAATCGTTGCCGGCGTTGGGGCCGGACCCGCGCGGGATTGTGCAGAGGAGCTGCTTGACTGGCGGGGAAATGGATTCGTCGAGCATCCAGACGACGTTGGCAATGTTGTCGCCAAAAATGTACTTGCCGCCGAGGTCCGCGGCGAACTCCGTGCCGCGATACACATAGCCGCCGATGATCGCTGCGCCTTCGCTGTGCGGATAGTCGAGGGCCGGCGGGCGGTCCACCCCGAGATAGGGTTGGGTGAGGTTTCCATGTTTGCCTTCGATGCGATTCCACTGAAAGTTCAGGCCGAACGGGTCGGTGGGCTCGATGATGTCCAATTCCTCCCACGAACCATCGCCCACGTCCCCGATGAAAATCCGGCCCGTCGGCGGATCAATCGTCATCCGGTGCGGACTGCGCAGGCCAATGGCGAAGAACTCCTCGAGCACGCCGGGCTGGCCGACGAAGGGGTTGTCGTTGGGAATATAGTAATTGGCGGAAAAGCTCCCGGCCGGCAAAGGTTGCTTCGGGATCGGATGACTGATGCTGCCGCCCCGCTGGTCCACATCCAGCCGCAGAATTCCGGAATGTAAACTGGTATTGATCCGTTGGTTGTTCTGGCCGCGGGCGTCATCGCCGTTCGTGAGATAAAGGAAGCCATTTCCCGGGTGGAAAAACATCCCGCCGCCATTGTGCCAGACGGTTTCCGAGCGCTGATCAATGAAAATGGTCACCGAGCCGGGGATGACCACGCCATTCGTGTCCAGCGTGTAACGTTCGAGCCGATCGCGATTGGCAGTGTCGGTCGGAGGCCGGCCATTGGCACTGCCAAGGACCGTGCCCGGCGCTACGTAGGTGTAATACACAAAAACGAACCGATTCGTCGCAAAGCCCGGATGAAAAGCAATGCCCATCAGCCCAGAATCATCCCAGCCCTGGCATTGGGGCGAGATATCCAGCATCAGCGTCTTGGTGGACGTGCCCGGAGCGTTGACGAAGTGATAGATTCGTCCTTCGCGTTCCCACACCACCAGGTTGGTCGTCCCGGGCATCGGTAACAGGCCCATGGGATTCAAGAACGTCAGGTTGGGAAATGCCACCACGGCTGACCAACTGCCGGAAAACGTAGGCGCCACGGGGGGAAGCTTGCCGGCATTGAATGCGCCGAAGGCGGGCCGTTGATCGAGCCCGTACGGCTGGGCTTGCGTGGCGAGCGGAACCAGCCAGCAAAGCAGCCGGCCGACGATCGAAAATTTTTTCACGGCTTTGGTTTCGTCCAATTCGACTTACTTTTTTTCCTCTTTCTTCTCGTCCTTCTTCTCGTCTTTTTTTTCTTCCTTCTTTTCCTCGACCTTGACGATTTCTTTGAACTCGGCCCCGGTGGAAACAGCCACCTTCGGCAAAGTCTTTTTGAGGTTTGCCACTCCCGCTTCGGTGGTCTTCGTCTGCCAGAGATAAAGATTCTTGAGATGAGTCAACCCTTGAAGTTGATCCAGCCCGGCATCCGTGATCGCCGTGCCGTAAAGATTTAGATACTCCAGATGGATCAACCCTTTTAGCGGTACCAAACCGGCGTCGGTGATCGGGGTGTTCTCCAGATGCAACCGAGTGAGGTTGATCAAGCCTTTGAGGTTGGCCAGGTCGGCGTCCTTGATTTTTGTGTTCCCCAGGTTGAGATCCACGAGGCCGAGCACTTTTCCCAACGGCCCGAGCGCCTTCGCTGTGACTTCCGCGCTTTGCCCTCGGAAATTAGCTTCCCGCCAATCCAAATTCACCGCGATGGGTCGGATCGGCACCCCGAGCGCCTCCAATTCCTTGATCGCCTTCAGCTCGGCGGCAGCGGGTTTGTGCGGTGGCAGTTGAGTCTCTGCTGGGTCCGCGTCGGTTGAGGCTTCGCCTTTTTTCGCAGAGCTTACGATCACAATTCCCTCTGGCCAGGTCGCCCCCTGGTTGATCCAATCGCGAATCACATCGGTTTGCGCTTTGGTCAGGCGGTCCCCTTTGTTCGGCATCACGTCATCGTTGTCGGCGGGCAGGATGATGCGCCGATACAACTCGCTCTGATCCGCTTTGCCCGGCTCGATGCTCACGCCGCCCTTGCCGCCCTTGAAGGCGGCCTCCTTGGAATCGAGGCGGAGCTTGCCCTTGGGTTTCTCCGGACCGTGACATTCGACGCAGGACTTTTGGAGGATGGGTTGAATGTCCCTGGCAAAATCAACTTTGGTTTCCGTTCGGGCTTCCCCGATTCCGAAGCCCACCAATCCGATTACGATCAAGACAATGGTTTTCATGCCTCCCATTAGCACCAAAAGGGCGTCCCCGGCAATCCTCAAATTTTCGCCGGTTCAAGCCGTGCGCGAAAACTGCCATCGTACTGTGCGGTGCCGGTCGCGGGTTGCCGGGTGACTCTTCGCCGCAAGCTTGCCCCGTTGCACTTCCGGAAGGGCCATCCGTAAATTTCCCCAAGCCACTCGCCCGGCCAATGTTTGGTTGCGGGTTGCAAACTGGTGGCGGCACTCTGGAGGAAGCGCATCGCCCGTCAAAAGCCCGCCGGGGGGGGCGATGCAATTGGTCGAATCGGTCAGCCAGACCATCAATGAAAAACTCAGCCAAACCGTTCTCTTCGCTTGGGAACCCAGCCCGCTGGCTCGGCCCGCCCCCAAACCAAGCGGGCGCTGTGTTCGGGACCGTGTCGCCTGGTAATCCGGAGTGTTCCCCGCGTTTCTAGGCGGCACCCTGACTGGTTGACGTCCCACAGTTTGTCGCCCCACCACTGCTGGCTCCGGGCTAACGGCTTGGTGATCCCAGGCCAAAAAATGAGCAACCTTCGGCAAAAGACGTGAAGCTCTTTTTGCTGCGAAAGGTGAGAATGAATACCGTGAACTCCAAATTTTACTTTCGTTTCGTGTTTTGCCTGCTGAAGCGCGAGGGCAACCGCCGGCTTTTTCCGCTGGGCTGGCTGCTCTGGCTGGCCTGCGTCACTGCTCCGACTGCCGACAGTGCGACGGTCCCACCAGGGTCTCCGGTATTCGATGAGGGGATGCAGGCCTACAAGTCCACTCCGGCCTCGGGGGCCATTGCGGCGTTGCAGCAGCGGCTGGAACGCGGGGAAACGCGCCTGCCGTTTGAAAGCCGTCACGGCTATTTGCTCGCGCTCCTGCGCGAGTTGAACGTGCCCAGTTCCTCGCAACTGTTGGTCGCCTCGAAGACTTCGCCGAACAAGGACCTGATCTCTCCGCAAAACCCGCGAGCCTTGTACTACAATGATCGGGTGAGTGTGGCGTATGTGCCGTCCGCTGCGCTGATCGAACTGGCGGCGGCGGACCCAAAACTGGGGGTTGTCTTCTACACGCTGGATCAGAAGGAAGCTGCGCAACCTCGCCTCGTGCGCGACGACCGCTGCCTCGAGTGCCATGCTTCCTCGAAGACGCTCGACGTTCCCGGCTGGCTCGTTCGTTCGTTTCTCACCAAGGATGACGGGGATGTGGATGTGCTCAGCGGGATACTGGTGACGCACCGCACTCCGGTCTCCGAACGATGGGGAGGCTATTATGTGACGGGCAAGCACGGAACGCAGACGCATCGCGGCAATCTTTTCGGCGCCCAGGCCATCGCCCGTCACGTGAAAGATCCGACGTGCAATGCAAACATCACCGACCTCAAGCCGTTGCTGGACGTCGGCAAGTATCCGGAAAGCGGAAGCGATCTGGTGGCGTTGCTGGTGCTCGAGCATCAGGCGCACATGCAGACCCTGCTGACGCGCATGGCCTACGACGCCAACCAAGCGCTCCAGACCGGTAACAGCCCGCGCTCCACCTATCCGGCCGTTGAAGCCGCCCTCAAGTACATGCTCTTTCTGGACGAAGCCAAACTTTCTGCGCCCGTCTGCGGTTCGAGTGATTTCACCTCTTGGTTTGAGCAACAAGGGCCCCCGGCCAAACAAGGCCGCTCCCTCCGCCAGTTTGATCTGCAAACGCGGCTGTTCAAATTCCCGTGCAGCTTCATGATCTACTCGCCGGCGTTCGATGCCCTGCCCGCCGGCGCGCGCAAACATTTCTATCAGCGACTTCTGAAAGTCCTTTCCGGGGAAGACACCTCGCTCGAATACAAAAATCTTTCCGCGGGCGACCGAAGGGCTGTCTTTGAAATCCTGACGGAGACGAAAAGCGATCTTCCAAGTTCCTGGCAGTTCTGATTGGACGTTTGCTCATTTATCGAGTTTTCACCAAGCGACCCAGCCATGACATTTTGCCAGCGCACCGAGACAAGCCTGCGGCGATGGAGTCTCCTCGGTTTTTTTCTGGTATTGGGTGTTCTGCCCGCGCTGGCCGAAAGTCCCTCCGGCAGCACTATCCAGAACATCTT
>JANOHH010000769.1:0-3246 GCA_031406395.1 Verrucomicrobiota bacterium
GGGCGGCGGCGGAGAGCAGCCCGTATTTTGAAGTGTTTCGCGAGCGGAAGTTCGAGGTTCTATTCCTCTTCGATCCGTGGGACGAATTCGTGATGGAGCACTTGCAGGTATTCGACGGCAAGCCACTGAAGCTGGCGGAGAAGGCGGATTTGAATCTCAGCGAGACGAAGAAGGACGGCGCGCTTGCGGAAGACGCCGCCAAGTCGCTTTCCGCCTGGCTCAAGGAATCGCTGGGCGACAAGGTCGGCGAAGTGCGCGTCTCGCAGCGGCTGGTGGAAAGCCCGGCCGTGGTGGTGGACTCAGACAAGTTTATGACGGCGAGCATGCGCCGGATGATGAAGGCGATGAAGCAGGATGCGGAAGCCGTCGCCCCGGTGAAGCACGATTTGGAAATCAATCCGGCACATCCCATCATGGCGCGGCTGGACGCGATGCGGCCGAAAGACGGCGCGCTGGCCGCCAGCGTCGCGGAGCAGATCCTCGACAACGCGCGCGTCGCCGCCGGGTTGCTGGAAGATCCGCGCACCATGTTGACCCGGCTCAATCAACTGCTGGAAAAGGTCCTGACCAAAGAGTAGGGCCTGCCAACGGGCAGCAGTGGTTGCGAAAAACGCGGCGAGTCGACCGAAGCGCTGGTGATGAATGCGCAGGTTGAACTCGTTCCTCCACCTGGAAAGTCCGCCGACCATGATGCCATTCTTGCATTCGGGCATGTTCCTGCCGATGTAGAAATTGAAACTCAAGCCGGACCTCAGCCTCAGACGCGTTTTCGGCTTTGTTCCGGCGTGCTGGAGTAGGCTTTTGTTATCCTAGTTAAGGACAAAACTTTCTCCAAACTGCGGAGTTGAATCAACGTGCTCAATCAAGTCCCAGTGGCTGCTACAAACCTTAACCACTCGAAAACACTCAAGCGAGGAATTGGGCTGTTGCTGTTGATCGCCCTCCTTTTCTTAATCGTCGTCGCCGGACTAACTTCGGGTCATCCACAACTTCCAACCGTGATTCTGATGCCGGTGTCTGAGGCTCGCGCCGGACACAGGCTGCTTCTGGCGGACCGTTGGTTTCCCGCTTCCTGGGGCTGGCTTTGGCAGTTGCGGGATCAATTCCTGGGGCAACGCAAAACCATAAAGATTGAAAGCTTCATCTTCAGTATCAGGGTCGCCCCAGAAGCATTCATCGCGGCGAACTTTCAAGCAGAACCGGAGTTCGTGGGCGCGAGTGGTTTGCGCGTCTGGGTTCTGAATGATTTGACGCTCAATGCCATTCAGCGACGCGTGGAGCGCATGGAGCAAACCGGAGGGGTCGAGAAAATTTCTTCGCCCCAATTCACCACCGGGGATGGCATAGAGGCCGAGGCGTCCGTCACGGACTTGGTAGCCACAATTGGCGGTCCACAAAAGGTGGGGATCACGATGAATACTTTTCCGCGAATTTACGCAGCTGCGACTGATCTGACGGTGGCCATTACATACACAGAGCCGATAACAAACCAAGCAGCCGTAACACTCGGACTGGGTGGAACAAATAGGATTCAAGTGCGAACGAACTTGGAATTCGCAGCCAGCTTGCAAATCCCAAGAGGGAGTGGAGTGTTTTTGCTTGGGGGCAATCAGAAATCAACTGCCGTGATCATTTTTGCGAAACTACCACCCGTAAAAAAATAAGCAGACAACATTCTTCAGAATGCGATTCTTTCGGCTCCTCCTCGCCCGGCATGACGAACTTGCCGATGGTGTAGTTTCTGCGCTGTGCAGGGCCTTACCAAAATTTTCAACAATTCCGCCTGAACTGCCACTTCACGAACCGCGCGTCAGTTTTTTTGCTTTAATTGTTCTGAGTTGGTTTTTCCAGCGTGACCGGCAGCCCACAGAATCGAGTTCTTGAGTAGGGTCGTGTAATTGTCGTTTTTCAGCAGGGAGGGATGATGCCCCATCAAGATATAAACGTTGCGTGCCTTCATCTTTTCGTTCGTCCAAATGACCGGATGATCGCCCATTTTGATGTCAGAAGCTGGCTGATACGACCCCTCATCCACGTGAGCGAGGACTTGTACGTTGGGGCGAGGATTCTTGTCGTAGGTGTACCATTCCTCCTCCTCTATCACAAACGTCGGCGGCAAACCTTTGAAACATGGATGCGTCTTGGCTTCGACGACGACCGTTCCCGAAACCCGCTTCGCAATATAGGTCTTGAAGCGGATGCCGCCCATGAAATCGGAAAACCAAGTCCACATGGGAAAGCCGTCGAACTCGCCCAACAAAGTAGCGTGATGGAGACCAACCCATCCGCCACGGCCCTGTTTGACGTAGTCCACAAATGCCGCCTTGGCCTCCTCGCTCCAGCGGTAGGGCGGGTAGTTGAGCTGAAGGAATACCTGATACTTCGCCAGAAACTTCTGGTCGAATCCCTCGGGCCTTTCGAAGACATCGAATTCAAATTGTTCCTTCGCGGCCGTGGTCTTCAGCCATTCGAGCGCCGCCTGCACGAAGGCCTCGTGCTGATCACCGCGTTCGGCCAGCACCAACGCGCGAAATCGCGGCGGTTTTGCCTCGGCCGAGCTGGCAGTGGTTGCGAGGGCGAACAGGCCGACGGCCAGCGTCGTGATGAGTTTGAACCAGGTCTTCATGGGCTTGTTATTTCGTTGCGGACATCGCGGCCACGGCTTGCAAAAACCAGGCGGAATGTGGGATCCATTGCTCAGTCCAGCGCCATTCGTTGCCGTTCGCGTGCATTTTGAAATCAATGCCCGAACCATCCGGGCTGCCATCTTTGCCGGTGATGCCGTTGGAAATACCGCCCCGCCCGGAACCGTGACCAAAGAGCGCGGCCATGTAAGGAACATTGTTTTGCCCAAACCGATACATGAAGCAAATGTCGTAAGGGTTCGCGCCGAGAATCCAGTTAATCTGGTTGTTGGCAAACGTCGCCAGTTCGGGCTTTACCCCGAACGCGCCGCTGTCCGGATAAACCAAGCGGCCACCAACCACGGCAGCCGTGGCCAAGGAGGCGAGGCGCGCGTTTTCTCCCTGCCACCACCAACCGCTCTCGTTTTCGTGCGGAATGAAAAAGCCGTCCCTGATCCCACCGCGAAATCGGAATGACTGACGCGCGTAGCCAAACGGATTGCTCACACTCCCGGTAACGCGCAGATGGTAGTCAAGCGCCTGCTTGATGGTATTGAGCGCCGCTGACCGAAGATCCGCATCCGCTTCCTTGTCCAGATAGCGGGCGAGGGCGATGACCGGC
>JANOHH010000823.1:0-2281 GCA_031406395.1 Verrucomicrobiota bacterium
AGAGATTTCCATCGCCGGCGGCGACTTCACCGATATTATTGCGGCGGGGGGTAGTTTCGTCACTGGAGGTTATGTCGGCAACGGTTGGGGCGGGTTTTCTGGGGGCTTTGTCACAACCACGGTCAATCTGCCGGCAACCGCCGCCGGGAAGAACGTCCGGCTTCAGTGGCATTTCACCAGCGATGGTAGCGTTAGCGGCGCGGGTTGGTACATTGACACCCTCTCGCTGACCGATGGTTTCGACTGTTGCGCTACGGCTCCGAACAATTTGGTGGTGCGGATGACCGACGCGCCCGATCCGGTGGTGGTGGGCGGAATTCTCCAGTACACGATTAACATCTTCAACACGGGACCGGCGGCGGCGGTGGGCGTGAGCATAACCGACGTGCTGCCGACCAACTTCACCTTCCAGTCTTTCAGCCTCTCCCAGGGCGTCATTCCCGGCCCCCAGGCCAATGGCGGCGGCACGCTCAATTTTAACCTCGGGACTCTGGCGGGCGGCGGCAGCGCCACCATTGTGATTGGCGGCACCGCGGACAGCCTGGGGTTGATGACCAATCGGGTCACGGTTTCGCGCGCTGATATGGATGCAAATACGAATGACAACTTGGCCATGGCGGTGACCTCGGTCATCCTGCCTTCGCTGTTGATCAATGACGTGACGCTGGTTGAAGGGAACACTGGCACCACCAACGCGGTCTTCACGGTGAGCCTATGGCCGCCTCCCGGCCAGACCGTGACCGTCCATTTCGCGACCACCAATTTGAATGCCGTTGCTGGGAATGATTACCTGAACACGAGTGGCACCCTGACATTTGCGCCGGGCGTGACGAACCGCGCGATTGCCGTCCCAGTCATTGGCGACCGGATCAACGAGGAGGATGAAGCTTTCACGGTAAACCTGTCCAGTCCCACCAATGCCCTGCTTGCCAGTAGCCAGGGTGTCGGGACGATCCTCAATGACGATGCGTTGCCGAGCGTATCCGTGAGTGATGCGACGGTGGTCGTGCCCAGTTCCGGGACCACCAATGCGGTCTTTAACTTCCGCCTCTCGAACCCCAGCGGCAAGTTCGTGACGGTGTACAATTACACTTCCGATGGCACGGCCCACGGCGGCAGCGATTACGTTCCGGTTTCCTCCACGCAATTGACCTTCAACCCGGGTGAGACGAACAAAACCATCTCGGTAGTGGTCAACGCGCATGTTTCGGTGAAGCCGGCGCAGACTTTCAATCTCAACCTTTATAGCGTTAATAACGCCAAGCTCGGGCACAACCCGGGTCTGGGCACCATTATCACCGCGCTGCCCGGTCAGATGGATCACGTCGGCTGGAGTCCCATTTCATCGCCCCAATCCAACGGTGTGCCGGTTGCGGTCACCCTCACCGCCCAGGACTTTTGGAACACCACGGTGAGCAATTTCAACGGAGCTGTGGCTCTGAGTGCCAGTGCCGAGAGTGGGAGCAAAAGCAACAGCATGTTCGGCAATATTGCACCCACCTCCACGTTCAACAATGGTGGCAACTACACGGTGGGCAATGCGTTTACTCCCAACACGAATATCACCGTTACTCACGTTCGCCATTATTTCGGGACCAAGGTGTCGATCTGGACCGACGCCGGAATCCTGCTTGCCAGTCAGGATGCAGCGATCGCAGTGGGAAGCTGGGTGGAAACCCCGCTTTCGACCCCGGTCCCGCTGATGGCAGGACAAACATATCGCGTCGCCGTGTACACCGCTGGGAATGATTATTCTTGGCGAAACGATCAATCCTCGATCTTTAGCGACGGAACGATTAATCAAGGCTACGAGATCGGAGGAGACGGGTTCCCAAGAAACACCGATAATATGCGCTGGTGGTTGGTCGATATTCGTTACGGGGTCGGCACGGAAGTCTCGGTGCCGGTCGCGCCCACCAACACTGGTAACTTCTCCGGTGGCGTCTGGACCGGCAACATCACTGTGCAGCAGCCGGCGACCAACGTGACCCTGCGAGCGGATGATGGATTCGGACACGTTGGCCAGAGTAATCCGATCGACGTGCTGCCGACGCCCGGCCAGACCACGCACTTTGTCTGGAGCCCGATTCCCTCGCCGCAGTCGAATGGCCTGCCGTTCGCAGTCACGATTACCGCGCAGGATTATTTCAACAGTACGGCGAGCAATTTCACGGGCACCGTGGCTTTTGACGGGAGTGGTGTGGTCGGGAGCAGGAGCAATACGATCCTCGGCGCACCCGTTCACTCAGATATCTATAATTTTGGCGTCGCTTACACTTTC
>JANOHH010000843.1:0-3186 GCA_031406395.1 Verrucomicrobiota bacterium
GCATGGCGTGGGCGAGCTCAAACGCGACGAACTGGTCGAGCGCAAATCGGCGGTGGCGCTGGCGTTGATGAAGCGCATCAAGGCGGCGCTGACTCCGCACTCCGCACTCCGCAATTTTCGTCGCTCCGCCGCGCATTTTCAAATTGGGCGAGGAATGGACGCTTAACCAGGTGCGTTCCTCCAACGCCGATGGCTACCTCGTCCGCAACTACGATCACCTGCGTTTCTTTGCCAACGACCGGCGCGTGGGCGATTTCTCCCTCAATGTCGCCAACCGGCTCACGGCGGAGTACTTCAAAAGTGAGTTTGCGTTGGACCGTGTGACAGCCAGCTACGATCTGAATTTCCAACAGCTCGAGGCGTTGTTGACCAGCGCCCCACCGGAGTGGTTCGAGATCACGATCCACCAGCACATGCCGATGTTTCACATGGAGCATTGCGTGTTCTGCGCGTTTCTTTCCCAGGGGACGGACTACACAAACTGCGGTCGCCCGTGCGACGTGCATGACGTAAAGCTGCGCGACCGCGTGGGCGCCGAGCATCCGCTCAAAGCGGACGTGGGCTGTCGCAACACGGTGTTCAATTCGCTCGCACAAACCGGCGCGGAATATGTGGCGCGGATGCTGACGCTGGGTGTTCGGAACTTTCGGATCGAGTTCTTGAACGAAACGCCAGCGCACGTGACTCAAACCATCGCGAAGTATCGGCAGTTGTTGCGCGGCGAAATCAGCGGCACCCAATTGTGGCGCGAATTGAAGCTCTCCAACCAGCTCGGGGTGACGCGCGGGCAGATGGCGGGCTGAGCCGCCTTCACATCCGCATTGCTTTCGCCCCCGGATTTCGGTTTTGTCTTGGCTGTGCGACTCAAATTCTGGCGGGAACAATTACGACTGGCCAACACTTGGACCATTGCCCGGGGCAGCAGCGACGTCGTGGAGGTGGTGCTGGTGCAATTGGAACGGGACGGAATCGTTGGCCTCGGCGAGGCGTCGCCCATCACGCGGTACCACGAATCGGCGGGCTCGGTGGAGGCATTCTGTCGCCGGGTGGATGCCCACCAGCTTGCCTTCGACGACGTGACCAGCAGCATGGATTACTTGAACACCCTTTCACCCGGTGACCTGTCGGCCAAGTGCGCCCTGAATATTGCGCTGGTGGACGGAGCAGCCCGGCAAGCGCGCCAGCCGGTCTATGATTTCTTCGAGCTCGGCTTTCGCGAACATCATCATGTCACTTCCTTCAGCATCGGCATTGACCGCCCGGAAGTCATCCGGAAGAAAGTTCTCGCGGCCGAAACTTTCCCGGTGTTGAAACTCAAGGTCGGCGTGCCCGACGAAAAGGCAATTCTCGCCGCGCTCCGCGAAGTTGCGCCCACCAAAGCAGTCCGCGTGGATGCCAACGAAGGCTGGCTCACCAAGGAACAGGCCCTGGAACGAATCGAGTGGCTGGCCGGGGACGGGCACATTCAATTCATCGAACAGCCCATGCCGCAAACCACCGACCCGCGCGATCTGGTCTGGCTCAAGGAGCGCTCGCCGCTGCCGTTGCTGGCAGATGAGTCCTACCACTCGGCGCGAGACACCGCGCATTGCGCGGAATGTTTCCACGGGGTGAACGTGAAGCTGGTCAAGACCGGGGGCGTAAGCGCCGGTTACGAAGCGTTGAAAGCCGCGCGCGCCGTCGGCCTGAAAACGATGATCGGCTGCATGATCGAGACGAGCGTGCTCATCAGTGCCGCCGCGCACCTGGCTGCGCTGTGCGATTATCTCGACGTGGACGGAAATCTTCTGACAACGAATGATCCCTACGCCGGGGTCGCCGCCCCGAATGGAATTCTCACATTCCAGTCGGCGCAGGAAAAAGTCGGATTGCGGGTGAATCGCATCGCGCCGTTGGCCGCCGGGTGAACAGCGCAGCTCACATGCGACGGGTTTGCGCGAGGATCTGCTCCAGCAGGTTGATGTAGCTGGTAAATGCTTTCTTACCTGCAGCGGTCAGGGAACAATTCGTCAGCGAACGGTTGTTTGCGATGGACTTGCTGGTCGCCACATAGCCCGCCTCTTGCAGCGTGCGCATATGCGAGACGAGATTCCCATCCGTCATGGCCAGGGTATCGCGCAGTTCGGTGAACGAAAGCTCGGGCGTGGCGGCGAGCATGGACATGATGGCCAACCGCCCCTTCTCGTGAATGACCCGATCGAGCTGAAGAAAGGGTTCGGGATTCACAGATCACGCTTCTCGGTCAGGTATAGATAAGCGCCGTAAGCCAGCTGCAAGACGCCAAACAGAGAGCCCATCAGGTAATGACTGTTTTGCCACGCAAGATCCGGAAATTCCCGTGGGACGACGAGGAGCAGTAGAATCAAATTGCCAGCAGCTATGAAAAGCCAGCCAAGCAATCTCAACCCGCGCAGAGTGAAAAACCCGGCAGCGTGCATGGCACACCCGTAGAACACGGCCCATACTGCGGGCAGCCAAATCAAATCGCCGGCGTCATCCCTCATGTCATTGGGCGGCTCCACAACCGATGGATGCGACCACACAACGAAAACCAAAACACCCAACATCAATCCAGCCACGAGCGGGGGTAACAATGCCTGTGCGACGCGCCGGGCGGGCGGCGACCAGAACGGTTCGGCGTTCTTGAGCGCCTGGCGGCGAACGAGCACAAATGCACCCGCCGCGCCCGCCAGCGCGACTCCCATCCAGTAGCCGATAAATCCCGTTTGAGTCTGGATGCCCAAAACCTGACCCGCAGCGGCGGCCCCAATCCCAATCAATCCAGCGAAGATCATGATCGGCGCGAGCGCGCGGCGGTAGAGCGCGGAACGCTCCATCAAGGTGCGGATGGTTTGAAGATGTTCAGCCGCCCAGTTCGTTTCCATGCCGTGTCTTTGCATTGCAAAGCGCACCTTGGCAAGTGCAAAGTTGACAGTGCAAAGTTGGCGGGCCGAACATCACCTCGACCAGTTGCCGAGGATTCTGACGCTCCGAAACCGTGTGGCACTCCCATCAAGGTTTGATCAAAACCTTCCCCAACACATCCCGCGCGCGGAGCTTGGTAAAGGCAGCGGGGGTTTGGTCCAGCGGGAAACTGGAATCAATCACGGGTTTGAGCTTTCCGGCGGCGGCCCATTCGAGGGTGGCCCGAAAATCTGCCCGGTTGCGTCCGTAGCTGCCGATGAG
>JANOHH010000883.1:0-2212 GCA_031406395.1 Verrucomicrobiota bacterium
CAATGACCGGCAGGGATTCTTTTGCATACGTGGTTCGGATTTGGATCGGCTCGAACCCGGCGACTTCAAAACCATTGAAGCGTGGCTGGCTGACTCGGCGTATCAAGCACCCAAGAAAACTCCGCAACCGCATCAGACTGAAGCGTTGGACACAATACTTCCGGCGCTGGAAATGCACGACCGCGTTTCCGCCATCATGGCGTGCGGCACGGGCAAGACACTCATTGCACTCTGGATTGCCGAGCGAAGGCAGGCATCTCGGATTCTGGTTCTCGTTCCATCGCTCGCGCTCTTACGCCAAATCCTTCACGAGTGGCTGCGTGAAACGAGCCTGCCCAGTCTTGCTTATCTCTGTGTTTGTTCCGACCCCACGGTGAAAGAGGGCTTGGACGCCATTGCCACGGCGCAATCCGACCTCGATTTTCAAGTCTCCACCGATGCCGCCAGCGTCCGCGAATTTCTCGTCGCTCCGTTCAATGGCGTAAAAATTGTTTTCTCCACCTACCAATCTGCGCAGGTGGTTGGAGCGGCTTTGAAGCCGGGTGAGGCGTTCGACTTGGCCGTGTTCGACGAAGCGCACAAGACCGCTGGCCGCGAAGGTCGCAACTACGCCTTCGCCCTTGAAGATGCCAACCTGCCCATTCGCAAGCGCCTGTTCCTCACCGCCACGCCGCGCCACTACAATCCACACGACCGCGACCGCGAGGGCGAAGCCAAGCTGTTATTTTCCATGGACAACCCGGAGGTTTATGGCCCACAAGCGTACCGCCTGACGTTTGCCGAAGCGGCCCGCCGTGGAATCATTTGCGGTTACAAGGTCATAATCTCCGTCATCACTTCCGAAATGGTGACGAACGAGCTATTGAGTCATGGCGAAGTGGACGTGAATGGCGACGCCGTGCGCGCCCGACAAGTCGCCAACCAGATCGCCCTCCGCGATGCAATCGGGAAATATGGCGTGACGAAGGTCTTCACCTTTCACAGCACCGTGAAATCTGCCGCGTCGTTCGTGAACGACGGCAACGAGGGAATAGGGACGCATCTCAACCGTGACGGTAGGGCGGTGCTGCCGCGGCGTCCTGATCAAAAAAAGTGGGCCGCGCGGCAACGCGGCCCTACCAAGAAATTTCAAACCTACCACGTCAACGGCACGATGCCGACCGCGCGCCGCGAGCGCGAGATGCGCGACTATCGGGCGGCAGACCGCGCTGTCATTTCTAACGCCCGCTGTTTGACGGAAGGCGTGGATGTTCCTGCCGTGGATATGGTGGCCTTTCTCTCGCCGAGACGTAGCCGCGTGGACATTGTGCAAGCCACCGGACGCGCCATGCGCCGCTCACCTGGCAAAACCACCGGCTATGTGCTCGTGCCGCTCTATCTCGAACAAACTACCGGCGAAAGTATTGAGGAAGCCGTGAGCCGCGCCGAGTTCGATGAAGTCTGGGATGTCCTCCAATCACTTCAGGAACAGGATGACGTGCTGGCGGAAGTAATCCGCGCGATGCGCGAGCAAAAGGGAAAGACGAAAGGTTTCGATGATTCGCAATTCCAGCGCCGAGTGGAAATACTTGGGCCAGAAATCTTGCTTGAGTCAATCCGTTCGGCAATTACATCTGAGTGTATTGAGCGACTCGGAGCGTTTTGGGATGAACGATTCGGAGAACTACAGGCATTCAGAAACCAATTTGGACACTGTGTTGTTCCTGCGAGGTGGCCGCAGAACAAACAGCTAGGAATGTGGGTTAGCAACCAACGAATGCTTGCCCGAGATTCCAAACTTGGGAGCGAACGACACGAACGATTAAGCCGGCTTGGATTTGTTTGGGATCCGTTTGAGGCGGATTGGGAAGTTTTTTTCTCTGCTCTGAAAAAGTATCAAGCAAGACACGGAAATTGTTTAGTCTCGGATGCTTTCAAGAAAAACGAACCGCTGGGGAAATGGGTAAGCAGGCAGCGCAGGGCCCGTAACTGCGGCGCACTCACGCAAGCACGCATCGTGCGACTTAACGCAATCGGTTTCATTTGGGATATATTTCAATCCAATGTAGAAGAAATGTTCTCCGCGCTCGCTCGCTACAAGGAGGCTCATGGGAGCTGCAACGTCCCATTTCAATATCGTCACGACCGCAGTCTTGGTGCGTGGATAGCGAATCAACGACGGCTTAAAGAAAAGGGACACCTCGCGGCTCAAATTGAAAAGCGGCTCGATGAT
>JANOHH010000917.1:0-1781 GCA_031406395.1 Verrucomicrobiota bacterium
CCGCTCGCCTCGGTGACGAGGTAGTGCATGGGCGGTGCAATGCCAATGGCGGGTTCCACCACCGGCACCACGCGAACCGTGGCCATCAAGCTCCGCGCTTCTACGACCGGGGCGCATTGCGAGAGCAGAAACTGTCCGACATCCAGTGGCGAAATTGAATCCGCCGCCCGCGCCGGATCGTAGGCGGGATACTCGGCAAAGCCGGGGTGATAGAAGAGGCCGACCGTAAGTCCCTTTTCATTCATGCCATCGGCGATGATATTCTTCTCCACCGCGTCGAGACCCACGACGCCGTAGCGGCCCGTCCACGTCTTGCCTGGTTTCTGATCTGGCGTCTGCCCCGTGAAGCGATGTCCGCGCGGAATGATGACGACCCGGGACAACAGGTCGAACGATCCCCATTCCATGGTGCGTCCGTAAACCACCGAGCCGTCGATGGCCCGGAGGGTGATGCCCGTGCAGGCCTGGGATGGAGTCGCAAGGATCGCGCCACAGGCGAGGATGGCGACAGCGGTGCGGAGGTTTTGGGTGCGTTTGGTTCTCATGGTCGGGCATTTTCAGTTGCTGGCTTTGCGGGTGCGCTTGGGTTTGGTGGTGGGGGCGAGCGGGGCGGTGAGTTGCTCGTAGAGTTGGAAGAGGTATTCCACGCGGGCGCGGTCGCTGGGGAAATCGGCGGGGCGGTAGCATTTGTCCACGGCCTTATCGAGCGCGGCATGGGCGGCGGCCAGCGCGGGCGGCATGGCCAGCGGATCGTAAAGGTCCGCCAGCGTCGCGCCGGGGAAGCCCGCCCGCGCGTCCAGCACCCGCTGCGCTGTGGATCGACTAAACATCGATTCCAAGAATGAGAACGGGAACATCAATGTCGGCTGGCCCGCGTTGCTGCAAGTCCCACACAAATTGCTCGAAATACGAAACACCAGTGGACATGTGCTCAGCCAAGCTTTTGACGGGAACGACTTCTATCCCTGCCTCGATGTGTCCGAGGTTCTTGAAGATGGTCATCTTGGCACAGACGTTGTAAACCATGAACGCATACTTGCCGAACTGGATTTCGACGCCGAGTTTGCGCTTAACGAAATCCATGTCCCGAAACGCGCCCTTGGTAGCACGCCCGGTTGTGTAATCCGTATCGTAAAACTCCGCGGAGTAATCGCAGGGAACTTTTCGGTTTTGCCAACCTTCAGGCATGGCCGCTTTGAAAGCTTTGTTGAGTGCCCGGGGACTGAAAAGTTTTCGTCCGGTCATGGTCTTTTCCCGACTTGTTTTGGTCCGGCACTTCGCGGCGTCCACATGGCGAATAGCAGCCGTGAGTTCAGTCAATAAATCTGGATAATGAGTCGAAACAAATGCCTCACCGTTGGTGAAGGAGAAACGTCCTGCAATTCTCATAGATTGGTTGGCCGGTCAAGTCGCGGGATTGAGCGACCAAGACAAGGGGATTTGGGAAACCTTTTCCCGGCCAGAGGGCTGATGAACTGGTTTGCCTACGGGACGAGTGCGAAGTTCTCCGGAGCCCAGCAGTTCGATTCGCTTGCGCGTGAGTGCGCAATACTCAGGAACCCGCTCGGCACCGATTGCGCGCCGCTCGTTCTTGAGCGCACCGATGAGAGTGGAGCCAGCGCCGGCATACGGGTCAAAGACCCAGTCCCTAAGATTTGTCATCGAGAGCACGCAACGCTCAACCAACTCGACTGGGCTCTTGCGCTCGGTGTGCCGACCGCCGACTCGATGTTCGCGCACGTCTACTCCGAGGCGCACCCCCTCATGGACGAGCAGCGGGC
>JANOHH010000918.1:0-1846 GCA_031406395.1 Verrucomicrobiota bacterium
ACAAGGTCATGTATTATTTCGTGCCCCGCATGATCAAATACTACCTCGACCAGGACCCAATCCTGCCGAACGTACCGACGTATCTGGCCAACGAAGAAGCCGACAAAAAATACATTCTCGAGCACCTCGAACAACTCGTTGTGAAAGCCGCGAACGAATCGGGCGGTTACGGCATGTTGATCGGACCGAAGGCAACGAAGGCCGAGATCGAAGATTTTCGGCAAAAAGTTGTCGCCGAGCCACGCAGTTACATTGCCCAGCCGACCATTTCCCTTTCCCGGCACCCGACCCACGTTGAGGATGGTGGCTTTGAAGGGCGGCACATTGACTTGCGGCCCTACATTATTTACGGGGAGAAAATTGAAATTGTCCCTGGCGGGCTGACACGCGTGGCTTTGCGCAAAGGTTCGCTCGTCGTGAACTCGTCGCAGGGTGGGGGGAGCAAGGATACCTGGGTCCTCTACGGAGACCAATGACATGTTGAGCCGCGTCGCCAACTCCCTCTACTGGATGTTCCGCTACATTGAGCGCGCGGAGAATATCGCGCGCATCGTGGACGTAAACCTGCAACTGCTGCTCGACCTGCGGGATCTCAACGAGAAGCGGCTCGCCGAACACTGGCTGCCGATTGTGCAAACCACCGGGGACGAAACGCAATTCTTCGCGCTCCACAAGAAAGCCACGGCCCAAAACGTCACGGAGTTTCTCGTTTTTCAATTGGAGAATCCGAATTCCATTGTCTCCTCCATTTGTCAGGCTCGTGAAAATGCCCGCATGGTGCGCGATCAGATCACCATTGAATTGTGGGAGGAATTGAACCGGCTTTACTGGTTCGTCAAAACCCCGGTGGCGCGGCAGGTTTGGAAAGACAGCCCGAGTGAATTTTTCCAGCAGATCAAAGCCGGTTCGCTGCATATCATCGGCTTGACCGATGCCACGCTCATCCATAACGAAGGTTGGTGGTTTGCCCAGCTCGGCAAATTCCTCGAACGTGCGGATAAGACGTCGCGCATCCTCGATCTGCGCTACGAAACCCTGCCGGCCAAGGGCGTGCCCAAGCTGGTGAGTCAGGAAGATGCGCTCGAATGGTCGGCCATCCTGCGGTCTTGCAGCGCGTGGGACGCCTATAAATCCATCCACGGCGCGGAGGTCAACCCGCGGCTCGTCGCCGAGTTTCTTTTGCTCAACGAGGATTTTCCGCGCTCGGTGCGCTTCTGTGTGAGCGAACTCAACCACGCGTTGCGCCGCATTTCCGGCGTGGCGGAGGGCCGTTTCAGCAACGACGCGGAAAAACTGGCCGGCCGGCTCGAGGCGGAGTTGCAATTCAGCACCATTGACGAGGTCTTCGCGGGGGGACTGCACGGTTATCTCGACACCCTGCAAGGCAAGCTCAACGATGTTGGTGGGGCGCTGTTCAACGCCTATATTTTCCAACCGTTCAACAACTTGGAGGAGGAAATCATGGTGCAACAGGAGGAACAACAACAGCAATTTTGCAAAGCGAGTAATTCCCACCGATGAAACGCATCGGAATTCTCACCGCCGGGGGCGACACTCCCGCGCTCAACGCCACCATCCATGGCGCAGTCGTGCGCGCCAATCAGCTCAAGGTCGAAATCGTCGGTTTGATCAAGGGTTTCAACTGCCTGTTCAATCCGCGCGTCCCGCACGTCCACCTCAATCCGCTCTACCAGGAAATTCCCGAACTCGATCCGACCAAGGGCGGGACACTCATTGGCTCGTCGCGCGACTTTGTGGATCCGAACAAGAAGGACGACCTCGACATGGTCATGTCCCGGCTGTCGAAGCTCGGCATCGAAGGTCTCATCTGCGTCGGCGGCGACGG
>JANOHH010000979.1:0-1946 GCA_031406395.1 Verrucomicrobiota bacterium
TGGGCGTGGCCGGCGGGCGCATCGGGGCAACAGACGAGTCCATCATCGAGGTCGGTTTCTCGATACCACTGCCCATTCTCGATCGTGGCAGGGGCAAACAGCAGGAGACCCGCGCCAACGTGCATACGGCAGAGGCGGAACTGCAGAGCGTGCAGCAACAATTGCAGCGGGAATTGGCTAACGCGCTAAAGCGTTATCGCACCGCCGGCGAACAGGTGGCGAATTACCGCGAGCGGATCCTCCCGAAAGCGGCGGAGGCGTCGCGCTTGGTGCAGACCGGATTTGAGCAGGGCAAGTTCAACTTCATTGACCTGGTGGACACGCAGCGAATGGCCGCCGAAGCGCGGCTGGCTTACCAAGGCAAATTGCTCGAATTGAACACCGCCCAGGCGGAATTGGAGGCGCTGCTCCAACCCCAGACCTACCAACCTGCAACCCGCAACTAGGAATACAACCATGAAGACTCAACTTTCCCCTCGTAGCGCAGGCTTCCAGCCTGCTGGTTCCGGCGGCATCCCTGCCGGCGTCACTAACTGCGGACAGGATGTCCGCTTAACCAGCAGCCAGGATGGCCGCGCTACGAGACACCGCCATCGCGATCGGCACGTTCCACGACTATTACTCTCGGCCGGACTGATGACCGCTTTGCTGTTCGCCGGCTGCAAGAAACCGGATAGCCACTCAGAGGATGACGGGCACGACCACGTTGCCGGCGGCCACGGCGAGGCCAAAGCCCACACCGAAACCAAAGACGGCGGACAAATGTGCACCGAGCACGGCGTGCCCGAAGCCGAGTGCGCCGTCTGCAAACCTGACCTCGCGGCCAAGCTCAAGCCCGGCCAGAGCATGAGAGTGCGACTGCCCTCCACGAACTCGGTGGCCATAGTCGGCATCCAAACCGCGACACCGGAAACCGGGAGGATTGCCGACGGCATCGAGTGCGTCGCCGAAGTGAGTTTCAACCAGAACAAACTCGCGCAGATCGCCGCGCCCGTAAGCGGCGTCGTTCACACGGTGGACGTGGACCTGGGCACCGAGGTCAAGGAGGAGCAAACCGTGGCGAAACTTTGGTCCGCCTCGATCGCGGAAGCCGTCGCCAAAGCGGTGTTGTCGCACCAGACCTTGGACCGGGAAAAGCGGTTGCGCACGGAACGCGTGACCTCGGAAGCGGCTTTGCAGGAAGCACAGGCCACGCACCGGGCGGCGTGCCAGCAACTGCGCACGCTGGGTTTCACCGAAGCCCAGGTGGAGGAGTTGAGCGTTCGACCACAGGAACAGGTATTGATGGAAGTGCGCGCGCCGTTTGCCGGCGAAATCGTGGAGCGAATGGCGGTGCGCGGCGCGCTGGTGGACGCGGGCAAACCGCTCTTTACGCTCGTGGACCATTCGTCGGTGTGGGCGATGGTGCAAGTGCCGGAAGGAACGCTGGCGCGGGTGCAAGTCGGGCAAGCGGTGGAACTGCGGGTGGATTCGCTGCCCGGCCGCGTGTTCACGGGCAAGCTGACCTGGATTGGTCCGGCGGTGGACGAGCGCACGCGGATGGCCCGCGCCCGCGCGGAATTTGCCAACCCGGACCGCCTGCTCAAGGACAAGATGTTTGCCACGGCGCGGATTCTCACGCGCCAGGCGGAAGGAGCGATGCTCGTGCCGCCATCCGCGATTCAGCACGTCGAAGGCAAACCGTTCGTGTTCGTGAAGCTGGGCGAGGATTTGTTCGACGCCCGGGCGGTGACGCTCGGAGCGAGGGTGGACGGACGCCAGGAAGTGCTGATCGGCGTAATGCCGCAGGATCAGATCGCCGTGAGCCACGCCTTCGCCATCAAGTCGGCCATGCTGATGTCGCGCCTCGGGGCGGGATGTGCGGATGATTGAGTTGCCCATGATTACGAACCCGCTGGTGACGCGAGTAGCGCAGGCTTCTAGCCTGCTGGTTAAAGGAGCATCCT
>JANOHH010001035.1:0-2257 GCA_031406395.1 Verrucomicrobiota bacterium
CAGGTCCTTTCTTTTCGGCAGTCATTATCGTTACTCGCCGATGAGTTCGCTTTATTACTCCGGTCGCCGCCAGGACCTCGCTTTCCAGAAAGCCCGGCACTCGGTCAGCCTGCGCAATTACCTGCGGCTCTAGTTGACCCCGCTGCGCTACCATGGGAAACCGGTGTGGCTCGGACAGATCAGCCGCGACATTGGCGTGCGTTGGACCTGGAAGACCGCCAACTTCACCACCCATAAGATCAATCCCAACGTGGATGAAGCGCGCGCATACTTGATCCGCGACCTCATGCTTGGTCAGGCGGTCAAGTGGTGGGGGTTTGTGACAGGCACCGCGGCCGCTCCCTACCACGAACCACGCCGCAATTTAACCGGTGATCCATATTATACCGACGGCCTGCGCGCCGTCATCGAACTTTCCTCCGGCGCCGTCAATCCCGCGCACGTGATCCAAAAGGCATGGGAGGATCCGCCCGACAAAGCGATCCCGCTGCCAGATCCGGCCGCCAGGTCGTCATCTCCCGCCTCGGCCGAGCTCACCGTCCCGGCCTCAATTTCTCCACCGCGCGGCCGGAGCCAATGGTTGGATTCCGACCCTGACCGATGGTTTTTTCTGCCACCTGATCTCCAGTGCGGCCTCCAGTAAAACGGTCCTGATCGGTCATGGGGAAGCATGGAAAAATTGTGGCGCTCGGACGCAAAATTCTACCAGGGCGGGAACAAAATGAGACTCCCTCCCGCAAAGCACGGCCCCAGTTCGATGTCCGCTTGAACAACACCAACGGACCAGACACCTCCCCGACGGCGACGCGATCCACGTCGTGCCCGAAGCACCGACGCCGGTCGTCTGGATCTGCGCTTCATGCCGGGCCGTGCGAGAGGTGGGCTTGCCAGAAAACCTGACCAGGGGGGAGCGTTGCTTTGAGACCCAATCGAAGACTTGATTGTGCTCTGAAAAAGTTTACGCTGCCGTTATGAAATCATTCGGTTCCGTTTTTTCAACACGGAGGGTAAAGTAATGCCGCCAGCCGCGCGGATGGGCGACAAGGTTCTGCAGGATGGCCCCCATTGTCATGCGCCGATCCATCCAGCGGCACCAGTGCCGACCCCCGTCCCACACCCGCCAATGCCGCTGACCATCATCAAGGGCGAGCCGACGGTGCTGATCGGTAACATGCCCGCCGCGCGGATGCTGGATACCACGACGCCCTGCATGCTGGCGGGTTGTGTGCCGGGCGGCCCGGGAATGATCATGAAAGCTTCGGCCACCGTGTTGATCGGCAACATGCCCGCGGCCCGCGTGGGAGACATGTCCATGCACGCGTCCTGTGTGGCCCCCATCCCCTCCCCCACCGGCAAGATACTGCCACCCGGTTGTCCGACGGTGATGATCGGGGGCTGACCAGGTGAGACGCCGCCACTTCGAAACGCTGCGCCCAGTCTGTCCGGTCTGCCGCGGGGCCAACGAGACCGGATCTCCCCTCCACATTGCGCAGGTGGCCCAGGAGGAGAACGATCATATCCTCCAAGGCGTGCTCCACTGCTGCAACGAGAACTGCCTGCGGGAATTCCCCATCGTGGACGGAATTCCACTCATTGTCGCCAACATCCGCCAGTACGTGGCCGACAATATTCTATCCATTTATGCGCGGCGGGATTTGAGTGACTTTACCGAAAGCATTTTGAGTGACTGCTGCGGTTCCGGGTCCTTGTTCGATACCACCCGGCAATACTTGAGTTCCTACACCTGGGACCACTATGGCGACCTCGACCCGGAAAAACAATCCGACGATCCCCAGCCGGGCTCGATGCTGAGGACGCTGGAACTGGGACGAGCATTGGCGGGGCCAGTGCCTGCGGGACCGATCATTGATGTGGGTTGTTCCGTGGGGCGAAGCTCGTTTGCCCTGACGGAGGGCGGGACCGAACTCGTTCTGGGAGTGGACTTGAATTTCGCCATGCTTCGTTTGGCAGCCGAGGTTTTGCGACACGGCGCGGTGCGCTACCCGCTGCGACGGGCGGGACTGGTTTACCAGCGACGCGAGTTTCCGGCGCTGTTCGCCCAGCGCGACCGGGTGGATTTCTGGGCTTGCGATGCGGCGGCGCTTCCATTTGCACCCGGCGCATTCTCCCTGGCGGTCAGCATGAATTTGCTGGATTGCGTTTACTCTCCGAAGGAATTGCTCGCCTCCATCGGGCGCGTATTGCGAGAGGGCGGCAAAGTGGTACTGACTTGTCCCTATGATTGGTCGCCGTCGGC
>JANOHH010000797.1:0-4468 GCA_031406395.1 Verrucomicrobiota bacterium
CGCCTCGTGGGAACCGCGCAAAAGCCAGCCAATAAATCTGGTAGGTGAGTTTGGCCGGCTGCTGGCCTACTCCTCAGACGGACGACATTTTGCGACCGCCCAGGATACCGAAATTATCATTTGGAACATTGCCTCCAACCCGCCTGCGCACCGCGTTCTTGGTCCGCTCGGCTGGCCTACTTGTGTCACATTTTCCCCGGATGGGAAGTTGGTGGCGGCTGTGGGTCAAGCTGACCACGCCATCGTCTGGGAGGTGGAAGCAGGGAAGGAGGTCCTGCGGTTGGCGATGGGCAGTGCGCTTCCACTGGCAGTGGCTTTTTCCCCTGACGGCGGGCGGCTCGTCACCAGCGAAGGCGAGATCATGCAGGTGTGGGACACCGGGCACGGGAAGCTCATGGCCACCCTCAAAGGAGCCCAAGGCGGAATTTTCGCGATCAGGTTTTCACCGGATGGCCGGACTTTGGTTTCGGCCAGCGGCGATGGAACCGCCAGGTTGTGGTCAGGTCTGCCGAGAAGGGGCCCCAGTGCCGTGTTGACGGCCGGAGACCCGCTCGCTTTCTCCGGCGATGGCAGGATGCTGGCTCTGTTCAGCACCAACTCCTGTGTCGAGTACTGGAACCTGGCCTCCAATAACATGGTCAGCAGCTTCAAGATCCCGGTCGGCGTCGGCCGGAGCGACAAGGTCGCCGTCTCACCGAACGGCGAATTCGTGGCCCACGTCAGCACCGCCGGTATGGCGCGAATTTGGGAGCGTGCCACCGGCCAAACAATTGCCGAACTAGCGCTCGATCCGCCGCCTAAACGGGCTTGGGTGGAGTTCTCCCCCGACGCCCGATTGGTGGCCATCTCGTGTCAGACGCGGTCACGGGGAGGAGGGGGATGGAGCCTGGTCTGGGATTTCCGGCGCGGCGAACGCCGCAATCTACCGGGAGCTGATGTTTATCACCCTTCGTTTTCGGCGGATGGCAAATTGCTGGCGACGGGCTTTACTAACGACGTGCAATTATGGAGCGTTCCGGAGTTGAAGCCTTTGGCCCGGCTCAAGGGGCATACCTCGACCATCAACGGTGTGGCCTTTTCGTCCGATGGGGCGCTGTTGGCCTCCATGGGAAGGAATAGCGACATCCGCCTTTGGGACCTGGCGACTGGCCGCTTAAAACTTCTGTTCGCCGAGAACCAAAGTGGCAATGGGCTGCGACACGCCGCGTTCAGTCCTGGCGGTCGGACGCTCGCTTCCGGCACCAGTGTATCACTCGCGCTCTGGAATGTGGCGGCGGGTAGGGTGGTGCTCCCGCTTGCGGGGAAACAGCGTTATCTCAGTGCGCCAATGTTCTCGCCGGATGGGAATACGCTCGTCATTGGCGGCGGCCAAGGCCTTCCAACCATGAGGCCGGTTGAACTACTCCAGGCGCCTTCGTTGGCTGAAATTGAGGCTGCGGAGAAGGCCAACGGGCAGTCGCCCTAACCACGGCAGTTCGATCGGAACTGGAGGGCAGTTCGCAGTCTGGCGGGATTCTTTCCCGGCTCCAAGATTGCCAGCAACGGCTTCCTCTCCACGATGAATCAATTTGCTCTTGCTGGGGCGCGATCATTCCAGCATGAATCATAGTCGGCATGAGCGAGTCTGTGGACCACGACGTTCCGACCGTTTCCGGGGAATTTCCTCTGACTCATTGGAGTGCCGTGTTCGCGGCCGGCAAGGAAGCGGACGCAAATGGGGAATCAGCGCTGGCCGAACTTTGCTCCTTGTATTGGTTTCCCCTCTACGCTTTTGCCCGCCGCAAGGGTCATCAGCCCGCCGACGCCCAGGACCTCACCCAGGGTTTTTTCGCTTACCTGATCCTGACCCGGCTCCTGGTGAAGGCCGATCCGCACCGGGGCCGGTTCCGCTCCTTCATGTTGGGGTGTTTTGGTAACTTCATGGCTTCGGAAAAGGAGCGCGCCCAAGCTCAAAAGCGAGGCGGCGGTCAGTTCATCTTGCCGCTGGATTTGCAACAGGCGGAGGCACGCCTGGCCCAGGAACCTTCGCCCGCGGCCAGTCCGGAACGATTGTTCGAGCGGCATTGGGCGCTGGCGGTGCTCGATGCTGCGTTGGCGCAGTTGGAGGCCGAGTTCAAAAAGTCCGGGCGGCTCGCCTTGTTCGAACAACTCCAGCCCTTTCTCCAGGGGGACGGCAGTGGCCCCAGCTACATCGAGGTGGCGCAACGCCTGGGCACCACGGAAGGTACCATCAAGGTCACGGTCCATCGCCTGCGCCAACGCTATCGCCAACTCTTGCGGACCGTTGTGAGCCAGACGGTGGACAGTCCGCTGGAGATTGACACCGAGCTGGCGTACTTGCGCACGGTCTTGCGCGGATGATCCCGGCCTTCGCCGTTCAAGCGCGGTAAGACGTAGACCTCTGACGCCAATTGTCGCGAATTTATTTTCATTCGTGGTCGTCAGTGAGGTCGCAATGCATAGGGCGGCCGCACCGGCCTGCGCCCGATTTACGCCCTCAACGGCCCACCCTGATTCCTCGGGTCAGAGTTCTGAGACTAAATTCGTGAAGAACGACACGTCGCCGGAACTCAGCTTCAGCGGGTCGGGCAGGCGCGCGCCATCGAGTTGCACCACGAGCGTATTCACACCAGGTTTTGCTTCGGCGGTGAATTGCGCGCCCGCCTTCACCGGCTGTCCATTTACCCAGAGGCCTTTGACTTCGCCGGTCAGATTGAACTTTACTGGGCCGCCCTTGGTGGATTGAAATTGCGTCGCGGCAAAGAGACCGCGGGTGTTGTTGCCGGGCGAGTCGAATACCGCTTCGACCGCCGACTTCGGCAGCCCGCCGTTCACGAGGGAGAATGCCGGCACCCAATCCTTGAGCGTGAAGTCGCCTTGAATCGTGCGTTCCAAACCGAGGGGCTCATTTTTCCAGGTGACCTCATAGAGTTTCCACGTCCGGGCCATGCCGCCTTTCGCCGCGTCGTATTCGCCAGGCCGGCCGAGTTGCGCGAGGAACTTGATGAGGTCGAGGCGCTCCTCCGGCAGCAAGGCATCCATCAGGCCGCCGGGCATCAACGAACCACCATTCATGCGCTTGGCGATGTTATGCTTGGCAATGGACACTTCCTGGTTGGCGGCATTGCGGAGGATGACTTCGTTGTCCGATTCCTTCACCACGATGCCGCTGAACTCCTGGTCGTCCTTCATGGTGATGACGACCGAGTGAAAGCCTTCCTTGATTTTGGCATTCGGATAATACAACGCCTCCACGAGGTAATCGGACGGCGCGCTCGCGCCAACGCTGGTGAGGTCGGGGCCGACTTTGCCGCCCGCACCGCCGATGGCGTGACAGGTCAGGCACGCCATTTCCCGGCGCCGGTAAACCCGCTCCCCGCGCGCCGCGTCGCCTTGGGCCAGGGCTTCCGCCGCGAGGACCTGAAGTTCGGCGGATGACATCTGCTTGTCCGAAAGTGCGAGGCCGGAGAGTTGCATGAGCACGGGCACGAGCACGGCGTTTTGATTTCCCTCACGTACTACGCGCAACCCGGCGCGGGCGGCTTCGGGCGGCAATCCCGACTTGGGCAATTCCGGCGCGAGTTTTGCGGCCGCGTTGCGGATGCCGAGCAAGCTCCGCCACAGCGCCTGGGCTTCGACTTCTTTGGTCGTGGTCTTCAGCGTGGCGATAATTTCAGCCAGCGCGGCCGGGAAATCCAAACCAGCCAGCGTGACCACCGCTTCGCGTTGGATTTCCGGCGAGGCGGCCGTGCCCGTGAGTTTCTTCAGGTCGGCAATAATGCCTGCGCCGCCAATATTCCGTAGCGCGGCGAAAGCGGCGGCGCGTTCGCTGGGCGGCGAGTTCAGTTCGTTCGCGATCTGAATCAATTGGGGGCTGAATTGCGCGAGCTTCCACGCGCCGGCGAGTTGGAGGGCGGCGGTGCGGACTTTTTCGTCGCTCGTTTTGAGCATTGGGGTTAGGGCGACGAGGTCACCATCCGGTTTCACATTGCGCAGGCGAGCGGCTGTGGCGAGGGCCGTCAGGGCACGAACCGCAGCCGGTTCGTCAAATCCGTTCGTCAGCCCCTGGTCAAACAGTTGGCGAAGTTGTTTCGCGCCCCCGGCGGCGCCGATGAGTTCGATCCAAGGACCCGAGCCGTCGCGGGGCAGGGGATTGTTGCCCATGAGTTGGCCGAGCACTTCGGTGGCGAGCGCAGGTTGGATTGCCTTGAGGCCGAACTCGAGCTGCGCTTCGCGACCGGCAATTTTCCACGCGCCCGACTTGACCGCGGCGAGCCACGGCTCGGCCAGTTCATTGATGGTGAGCCAGAGGGCGTAATCGAGGAACGCATCCATCGGCTGGTTGAGGACGTTGAAAGCAAGGTCTGCGGCCAAAACGGAGTTGAATTTTCCGAGGGCGCGGACGGCTTCCAGGCGGACGCGCGGATTCTCGTCGGAAACGAGTTGGGAGAGCCGGACGAGTGCGAGG
>JANOHH010001108.1:0-7674 GCA_031406395.1 Verrucomicrobiota bacterium
GATGGGGATGGTGTCGAGCTTTTGCAGGAGCTTCGAGACTTCAGGGCGCTTGGTGAGATTGCCGCACGGAATGTGATGGCTAAGGACGTCCTCGCGAAATTCGTTGATGCGGCGCGCGTCCGGCTCTTCGTGGACGCGGTAGATGGCCTTTTGATTCTCGCTCATCAGGCGCGTGGCCACGGCTTCGTTGGCGAGCAGCATGTATTCCTCGATCAACTGATGCGAGACGTCGTTCTCGATCTTCTCGATGCGCGCGACGCGGCCCTGTTCGTCGAGGCGGATCTTGGTTTCGGGAAAATCCAGCGCGAGCGAACCGTTCTTGAAGCGCAGGCGGCGAATCTTTTGCGCGAGTTCATGGGCGTCGTGGAGCATCTGGACGATGGAATCTGGTAGCGGTTGTCGCGCTGCGACAACCCCGCCGCGTACCAGCGGCGGAACGGAGGGCGATTGAGCGTCGTCATCGGAAAGAGTTGCGCCGCTGGACGTGGCGCTAATCGTCGCAGCGCGACGATCTCCACCACCCGCTTGCAAGATGGCGAACACTTCCTTGTAGGTGAAGCGCCGTTGCGAATGAATCACGGCCGCATAAAACTTCGTGCTCAACACGCGGCCATCGTCGGCGACGAGAAACTCCACGCACTTCGTCAAGCGGTCCACGTTGGGTTTAAGCGAGCAGAGTTCGTTGCTCAAGGCTTCGGGCAGCATTGGAATGACACGGTCCACCAGGTAGGTGGAGTTGCCGCGCTTGCGCGCCTCGACATCCAGTGCCGTGCCGGGCTTCACGTAGTGCGAAACGTCGGCAATGTGAACCCAAAGCTTCCAGTGTTCCGGTGAAATCCGCTGCAAACAAATCGCGTCATCAAAATCCTTGGCGTCGTCGGGATCAATCGTGATGACTTGATGCCGCCGGCAATCCTCGCGCCCGGCCAGTTCGACGGTCGCCACGGTGGAGCCGATGGCCCGCGCTTCCGCCAGCACCGGTTTGGGGAAGTGCAGCGGCAATTCGTATTGGCGCAGGACGGACAGCATGTCCACGCCCTCCTCGTCGGGAGCACCGAGCACTTCGATGATTTCGCCCTCGGGACTGGTGTTACGCGATTTCCATTCCTGCAACTCGACTACGACTTTATCGCCGATGTTGGGTTTGCGACCCACGTCACGCGGTTCGGGCACGTAGATGTCGTGCGGCATCCGCGGGTCGTCCGGGATCACGAAGAGGAACTGCCGTCCGCGTTGCAAAGTGCCAACGATCTGCGAGCGTTTGCGTTCCAGGATGCGGATGACCGAACCCGTTTCCTGCACCGCACCGCGTTCCGGTCGCAACCCGCGCGCCCGCACGTTGCGTCGCACCAGCACCCGGTCTCCGTGCAACGCTGTGCCTGTGTCGCTCTCGGGGACCATGATTTCCTTCACCCCGGCATCGTCGGGCCGCAAGAACCCCTTGCCCTGGCGATTGATTTGAATCTGGCCCGGAATGAGATCGGCGGACTGCGACTTGATGTAGCGATTGCCTTTGGTCCGCGTGATTTGGCCGGTTTGTTCCAGCCCGCGCAACACCCCCTGCAATTCCTGCTGGCGATTCGGCGGCCACTGGAGTTGCTGCAGCATTTCCGGCACGTTGGCGGGCGCGTAATCCTTGCGCTCTAACAATTGGATAATCTGTTCGTTCATGATTTTGCATTCCGGCCTGGCCGGTGGAACCGGGGCGCGGACTTTGGGGCGTTTGCGCCACCGTCCTTGAACAGTAGGCGAATGGCGAGGTATTGACCAGCCTCCGGTTTGGAGTTCCGCCTTCAGGCGGTTCGGCGAATTCACCCGACGCGGCTGCGGGCTACAGATGGCGACGCCACGAAAACTCCCTCCGTTGCGCAGGGACAACCCTACTTGACCGTGTGGCGAATGTCCGCCGCTTCGCACAGATAAACCACCTCTTCCGCGATGTTGGTGGCGTGGTCGGCGATTCGTTCAAGGCTGCGGGTGGCGATCATCAAATTCAGGCAGCGCGGGATGCTGTCGCGATCGGACATCATGAACTGGGTCAATTCGCGGTTGATTTGCTTGTTGAGCGCGTCCACCTCGTTGTCCTGCGGGATCAGCGCCCGCGCGGCGGCGGAGTCCCGATTCACGAACGCATCCAGTGCACCCTTGAGCATCACCAGAGCGAGGCCGGCCATGCGCGGCAAGTCCACATTTATCTTCACGGGCGGCTCCTGACTCAAGTCGCGGGCGCGTTTGGCAATCTTGGCCGCTTCGTCCCCCACGCGCTCCAGGTTTTGCGAAATCTTCATGGCGACCGTAACAAGGCGCAGGTCCGTTGCCAGCGGCGCCTTGGCCAGCAGCCGGATCGCCAGCTCGTCAATTTCCACTTCCCCCCGGTCGAGAATTTCGTCGTTTTGCTTCACCTGGATGGCGAGGTCGTAATTGCGCGTGGTGAGCGCTTCGATGGCGCGGTTGACAGCGGTTTCCGCCTGGCTCGCCATGGTGAGCAATCGCTGTTTCAACTCGCTGAGATCGTGATCAAAGTGTCGTTCCATAGTTTTTCTTTTCGGTCCTAATCTTAATCTTAATCTCCGTCCGACCAGATTATGATTAAGAGTAAGATTACGATTAAGATTCTTAACCAAATCGCCCCGTTACGTAATCTTCCGTCCGCTTTTGCGCCGGGTTCGTAAAAATTTTCGTCGTCGTGTCGAATTCCACCAGTTCGCCGAGATAAAAGAATGCGGTGAAATCGGACATGCGCGCCGCCTGCTGCATGTTGTGCGTGACGATGACAATGGTGAAGTCCTGTTTTAACTCCAGAATCAAATCTTCGATGCGCGACGTGGCAATGGGGTCAAGGGCAGACGCCGGTTCGTCCATCAGAATAATCTCCGGCTTGATGGCGATGGCGCGGGCGATACACAACCGCTGCTGCTGGCCGCCGGACAAACCCAGCGCGCTGCTGTGCTGCCGGTCTTTGACTTCCTCCCACAGCGCCGCGCTCCGCAGACTTTGCTCCACGACGGCGTCCACTTCCGATTTCCGGGTCGTGCCGTGCAGCCGCAAACCGTAGGCGACGTTTTCGTAAATGGATTTCGGAAACGGATTGGATTTCTGAAATACCATGCCGACCCGCTTGCGCAACTCAATCACGTCCACGTCCGGACTGTAAATGTCGTGCCCGCCGATCTTGATCCCGCCCTCGATCCGTACGGTGTCAATGAGGTCGTTCATGCGGTTGAGGCAGCGGAGCAAAGTGGATTTGCCGCAGCCGGACGGCCCGATGAACGCCGTCACGACACGCTCCCGAATGGGCAGACTGATAGCCTTCAGGGCGCGCGCCGCGCCGTAGTAGAGCGAGAGCTGGTTGATTTCAATCAACGCGGCGCCCGGAGCACTCGCCGCCGGGTTGGCCAGCGGCGCCACGGTGAGTTTGGGAAGGATGGATTCCGCCATAGGATTTCAGGTAAGCGCCCGCAACTTTTTCCGCACGCGGGCCCGGATGATAATGGCCACGAAATTCAACGCAAACGTAAGCACCAGCAGCACCAACACGGTGGCGTAGAGCAGCGGCCGGGTCTGCTCAATGTTCGGTGACTGGGTGGACAGCACAAAAACATGATACCCAAGGTCCATGAATTGATCCGAGAGCTGATGCGGCAATGAGGCCATGTAGTAGGCAACGCCGGTGAACAGAATCGGCGCGACTTCACCCGCCGCACGGCTCACCGCGAGAATGCCGCCAGTCAGGATACCGGGCAGCGCCTGGGGCAAAACAATTTTAACGATGGTCTCCAGCTTGGTCGCCCCAAGCGCGAGACTCGCTTCGCGCAAGCCCGTGGGAATCGCCTTCAACGATTCTTCGGTGGCGACGATGACGACGGGCAGCGTCATCACCGCCAGTGTCAACGACGCCCACAGCACTGCCGGTTGCCCCCAGACCGGGCCGGGGTTGTGCAGCAGGGCGTCGAGATTCTTGCCGATGAAGTTGATGAAGAAACCCAGGCCGAACAAACCGAACACGATCGAGGGCACGCCGGCCAGATTGCTCACCGCCGCCCGGATGACGCGCGTGACGGGCGAGGTGTTGGGCGCGTATTCAGTCAGGTAGATGGCCGTGATCACGCCCACCGGAAGTACGAAGATGGTCATGACGAACACCCGGATGGTCGTGCCAACGATCATGGGCAGGACGCCGGTGGTTTCCAGGTCAAAGAAATCCTTTTTCGGAATTGTCGAGATGAAGTGCCACGACAAACCCGGCAGGCCGTTGATGACAATGTTCAGCAGAATGACCGCAAGAATGGCGAGAATCAGCAAGGTCGCCAGCCCGGTCAACCCGCTGAAAAAGAACGAAGCGTAGTCGAAACGCTCCACGCGAAAACTTCGACTCTGGACTTTAGACTCAAGACTTTGGACTGACACTAGCGCTTGCCCTCCAGTTTGAGTTTCAAGCGGTGCATCACCACGTCGCCGATCATGTTGAGGACGAAGGTCACGGCAAACAGCAACGCGCCCAGCAGGAACAAAATCCGATAGTGCGCTCCGCCGGACACCGCCTCGGCCATTTCCGCCGCAATCGTGGTAGTGATGCTGCGGGCGGAATCAAAGATGTTCCAGGACATCACGCTCGCCGAGCAGACCATCAGCACGATCATAGTTTCGCCAATGGCACGGCCAAAGCCCAGCACGGTGGCCGCAAACACGCCGGGCAGCGCCGCCGGCAGGACGATTTGCCAGGCCGCCTGCCATTTGGACGAACCGAGCGCCAACGCCGCCTGGGTGTAGGACTGCGGCACGCTGGTCAACGCATCTTCGGCGATGGAAAACACGATGGGGAACACGGCGAAGCCCAGCGCGATGCCAGCCACAAAGGCGTTTAGCCGTGTCTGGTAACCGAAAAGGCTTTGCAACACCGTCGCCATGACCAGCAAGGCAAAGAAGCCGATCACGACGGACGGAATGCCGGATAACAGCTCGATGGTCGGCTTGACCACTTCGCGCACGCGGGGCCGCGCCAGTTGTGAAACATAAATGGCCGCCCCCACCGCCAGCGGAACGGCGAACAACAATCCGATCAGCGTCGTCTTCAAAGTGCCGACCAGCAGCGGGATGAGGTTGTATTTCTTGATCTGACCGACGGGCTGCCAGATGAACTCCGGCTTGGCGTAGTCCGTCCAGCGGTGGGGCCGCAGCAGGTAGCGCCATTGCAGGGTGTTGATCTGCGCGTCCGGGTCATTACGAAACGCCGCCGGGATTTCGTCCTGCGCCTCGACTTTGACTTCCATCAGCGACGTCAGCGTCTCCCGATCCATACCTGCAAACTCCTTGGGGGTCAGCCCCAGATATTCCTGAAGCTGCGCGGGCGGGAGGTTATCCATTTCACTTACGGGGATCACCGGCTGGACCGCGGCGCTGTTGATGTGGCCAAACAGCAACGGGGCCGCCTCGCGCGCGACGAACAGAAAGATCAGCAGCACCACCAGAATCGCGGAGAGCGCAACCGCGAAGATAAATTTCTCGGCCAGCCATTCCAGCGGACGCGCGCGATGCCCGCGATGGATCCCCATCCAACCGTGACTGCGCTTGCCCGCGTGGTGGCGATTCGACATTGGGGTTGGCTTCGCTCCCAAATCACTTCTCGCGCAACGCCGCGGGGAGTGGGAAATAACCCACGTCCTTCACGATCGCCTGGCCGGCGTCGCTGCGAATCCATTTCGTGTAGGCCGCAATCTCGCCCTTGTCCAAGGCCGGGTTCACGTAAATGAACAGGTAACGCCAGATGGGGTATTTCTGGCCGGCCACATTTTCCTCCGTCGGTTCGATGGCCGGCGAACTGTCGTCCGCCTTCACCGCCAAATGCTTGGCGCCCGCGCCGTAGGCCGCCCCACCGTAACCGATGCCGTTCTTGTCTTTTGCCACGGCTTGCAGCACCGCCGCAGTACCCGGCATCGTCTGCGCGCTCGCGGCAAAGTCCTTGCCCTGCAAGACGTGCTCCTTGAAGAATTCATATGTGCCGGAACTGTTTTCGCGGCTATAAACGGTGATGGGCGCATCGGTCCCGCCGACGGCTTTCCAATTCTTGAGCTTGCCCGTGAAGATGGCTTCCAATTGCGGCCGGCTGATTTCCTTGAGCGGGTTATCCGCGCTCACATAAATCGAAAGCCCGTCAATCGCAACTTTGTATTCGATCGGACGCTTGCCGAACGCCTTGATGCAGGCTTCGATTTCCTTCGCCTTGATTTTGCGCGACGCGTAACAGAGATCCGTTGTTTGACTTTGGAGCGCGGCGAAGCCCGTGCCGGTACCGCCGCCGGTGACCTGGATTTTCGTTCCTGTATTTTTGCCCATGTACACCTCCGCCCACTTTTGGGCGAGGATGACCATGGTGTCCGATCCTTTGACGGTGATTTCGCCCGCAGTTGCCAAGGGTATGACAGCCGTCATCAAAGCTGCCGCTAGCCAGCCAGACTTTAATCTTTTGGTTTTCATTCGCGCCAACCTTTCTTCGTTATACAGCAGTTTGTGACGGGAGCGCGGCGATACCGCGACAGTCAGGTTACGATTGTGTTACGAATCTTGCCGCCCCGATAGCGCGATGGAATGACTTGAATGCACGGAGAGCCTGCAACAAGATGCGGCTTGCGCCCGCCAACGCCCGAATGCCTGGTTGGGCTCTGCTGCAGCCACGGTTGCAAGCAAATCGTCCGGATCGCGAATGAATCTCGTCCAAACCGCCCTGCGCGCCCGGGTGCAGAAAGAGCGCAATGAACTCGGCCTGCGGCAGTTGCTGGAACAGCAACGCATTGCCGCCGCACGGCTGGCGCAGACCCTGAGGCTCGATCCTGCCGTGGTGCTCACCGCCCTGGAATCCGAACTCGCGCCCCTCGATCTTATTACCAACTGCACCCTGGATTCACTGGTGGCTAAGGCGTTGGCCGCCAATCCAGAATTCAAACAGAGCGCCGCCCTGACGGCCGCCGCCCGCGATCGCAAAAGCGGCGCCACCTATGGCCCGTTGATTCCGTCCCTTGGCGCCACGGCTTTTTTCGGCGGCTTGGGCGGCGGACGCGAAGGCGTTGCCGACACGTTTGGCGGACAACAGGATTACATCGTCGGCGCAAGCTGGCGCATCGGACCGGTCGGGCTTTTTGATTTCTCTCGCCTTCGGGCCACCGACGCGCGACTAAAAATCAGTGAACTGGGCGACCGCAAACTCAAAGATGAACTGACCCGGCAGGTCGTGGAAGGGTTCACGCGCTGGCAATCGCAAGCGGACCAGATTCAAACCGCGCGCTCGGCGCTCGCGGCCGCGGGGGAAGGATTCCAGCTCGCGCAACAGCGCAAGGAATTTGCCGTGGGCGTTGTCCTGGAAGCCATTCAAGCCGAGCAGGACCTCACCCGCGCCCAGTTGGATTACCTCAAAGCCGTCGCCGGATTCAACCAGGCCCAGTATGGCTTGCAACGCGCGATTGGCGGATTGTGAGGCCGCCGGCCCGGCTCCGCCCATTTCACCGCAGCCCATTAATCCAAACCCGCGCTTGCCCGCGTCCGCATTCTGCTTCATCGTCACTGCCGCAAAATGAGTGAACGAGACAAGGTGATGCGCGCGGCGGAACGGTTCTTGAAACTGGTGCCGGCGCAAACCCGCGAACGCGGCCGGGCCTACCATGCCGACGGCCAGGTGATCGA
>JANOHH010001118.1:0-1485 GCA_031406395.1 Verrucomicrobiota bacterium
CCCCTGACCTTATTTCCTCTTCCCATGTCTGAAGCCATCGCTCAAAAGAAATTCTCCTGTCCAGCATGTGGGGCGGCGGCGGAATGGAATCCCGCCAAGCAATCGCTCATCTGCCCTTTCTGCGGCACGACCTCGCCGGCACAGGTGGAACTCGATGCTGCGGGCGAACAAGTCATCAAGGAGCACGATCTGGTCGCGGCGATTCGCGGCATTCCCGATGACAAACGCGGCTGGCAGGCGAAGAAGACCTCTGTCAAATGCCAGAGTTGCCAAGCCATATCAGTGTTTGATCCAGAACGTGTCGGGCAACGCTGTGATTTTTGCGGGTCGGCGGCCCTCGTGCCGTACGAGGACATCAAGGAAGCCTTCCGCCCCGAGAGCCTGCTGCCGGCCAAGATCAGCGAAACGCAGGTGCGCGACAGTATCCGCCGGTGGTATGGCAGCCGGTGGTTTGCGCCGAACAAACTCAAGAACGCCGCGCTCACCGACACGGTCAAGGGGCTCTACATTCCCTACTGGACGTTCGACGCCCAGGTTCATGCCGATTGGACGGCGGAATCCGGCTATTACTATTACGAGACCGAGAGCTACACGGACGCGAACGGCAAGCGGCAGACGCGCCAGGTGCGGAAGGTTCGCTGGCAATGGTCTTCCGGCAGTTTGGATCATTTCTTCGACGACGAACTCGTCCCCGCCTCGCGTGGCGTACACCCGGATTTGTTGCGCAAGGTGGAGCCGTTTCCCACAAAGGAGGTTTCGCCGTACAACGCGGGCTTTCTTTCCGGCTGGGTGGTGGAGCGGTACCAGATTGATCTCGTCACTGCGGCGCAGCACGCGCGGGAAGTCATGGATCAGAAGATCACCGGACTCTGCGCCGCCGAGGTGCCGGGAGACACCCATCGCAATCTGGACGTGGACACGGATTATTCACAGCAGACGTTCAAGCACATCCTCGTGCCGCTGTGGCTGCTCACCTACAACTACGGCCCGCGCAATTTCCAAGTGGTGATCAATGGCTTCACCGGCACCATCGCGGGCAAATATCCGAAGAGTTGGGTGAAAATCTTCTTCGCAATCCTGGGCGCGCTGGCGGTCATGGGCGTGATCGCTCTGTTTGCCAACCGTCACTGATCGGGCATTTGGCAATGAGCCGTGAGCGACAAGCCGCAATTGGCCACCTCTCCTGCGCCACTCAGTGCCGCATGAGTTTCCTCGCGGCGCGCGCTTGGAAAACCTGATCCGCCAACACACCGATGAGAACCACCGTACCCATGACGGCGTAATTGAGCGAACTGTCAATGCCGAGCAGGTTCACCAGGTTCTGCAGCACCTGCAACAACGCCGTGCCAATGAGAATGCCGACGATCGAGCCTTCCCCGCCCCGCAAACTGCAGCCGCCCAGCACCGCCGCCGCGATGCCATAGAGCTCGTAGAAGTTTCCGTGGTTCGAGGGTGAGACCGAGTTGGTGTAAAACGCGAAGAGGA
>JANOHH010001120.1:0-3642 GCA_031406395.1 Verrucomicrobiota bacterium
CCATGGCTGATTTTGTCGCCCGCCGGGAAGCGAATCAAAACCAAAACACGATCCGGACGGAAGCGTCCGTCGCGCCGCGTGCGCTCGGTCGGATTCTGCTTTTCCTCACGGGGCTTGGGTTCACCGGAATCCTGGCGCTGCGAAAATTTGCGCCCGAGTTGCTCGCCGCCCTCGATCAACAGTTCAACCCGTGGGCCCTTGTTCCCGCGACTGTAATGAATTCTGCGGCGGCCATTCGCGCGGAGGACGAAGCTTTTTCCAAGTTCACTACCGCGTTCCAAACGGGGCCGCCGGCCCGGTTGCCTAGCGACACGCACGCCATTCACCCTGTGGGGGCGGTCAATACCCTTTCCGAGTTTCCTGCGCAGGCGGCCAGACTTGTCGTTGCGCAGCGCAAGCTGCTGGAGGAGATCGCGCGCGAAACGGATCAGGTGGCCCGGCAAAGATTGTTGGCCGATTTGCGTCGCGAGCTGGGCGCCCTGAAAGGGGAAGCCGGCCGGCCGGAAGTACTACTGGTCTGGCAAGTCGCCTCCGCCGTGGAGGGACTGCTCAAGCAACTCACCGACAAAGTGAGCAACGTCACCGCTTCCACTCTGCGCACCGTTGCGGGCGGCGTGGACTTGCTGGCCGACTTGTGCGCGCCGGGATTGCAACCGGACCTCTTAACGGCGCAGCCGCTCCGATTTCTGGCCGTGGACGATGACCTGATCAGCCGCAAAGCCATCTCCTTCGCGCTGAAAAAGGCGTTGACCCAGCCGGACCTCGCGGAAAACGGGGAAGCGGCGCTGGCCCTGGCGACCCGGCAGGCCTACGACGTGATTTTCCTCGACGTGCAGATGCCGGGGATGGACGGGTTTGAACTGTGCACCAAAATTCACGATACCGTTTCCAATGCCACCACTCCGGTGGTGTTCGTGACGGTTCAGAGCGACTTCGATGCGCACGCCAAGTCCACGCTTAGCGGCGGCAGCGATCTGATGGGTAAGCCATTTCTCACGTTTGAAGTGACCGTCAAAGCCCTCACGCTGGCTTTGCGTGGCCGGCTGCAAGGACGTACGCTGACGGCTGCCGCAGATGCGAATCCGAATGGGTCCAAGGTGCTTTCACCGGCCCTGGCGAAAACGAGTTTCGGGTCGGCCGCGCAGGAGGCCTTGCCCGAGGCGTCCACCGACTGTGCCCGGTCAAGCCAGTTGCTTGGCAGCGGAGGAAGCGCTGCCGAACCGGCGCCCGCAACTCCGGCGGCCGCCGAGAAGGACGTGGCCCGCGCCCACGAGTTATTGCCCGGCGAACTTACCCGTGAGTTTTTAGCCCGTGCCTCGGCGCAGCTCGCGCCGATGCAGGATCTGTTTCAGGCGATATTCCAGACGGCTGGTGTCACGGCACGGCAGGAAATCCTGGCGGAGATTTACCTCTGTCTCCACGCCCTTGACCCGCGGACAAACTCGGCGACCCGGCACCCGGCCATTCAAGTGCGTGCCGCGCTGGAAGGTTTACTCCGGAAACTGCTGGAGAATCCAAACCATGCCAGCCCCTCAACCTTGGTCACGCTGGCCGCCGGGGTGGATTTGCTCCAGGACTTGTGTGGGCCAGAAATAAGATGTGATCTGATCACGCAGCCGCCCATGCGGATGTTGGTGGTGGATGATGATCCGATCTCGCGGCGGGCCGTGGCTTGCGCGTTGCAGATGGCGTTTGAGAAGCCAGAAACGGCGGAGAGCGGCGAGGCTGCACTGGCTTTGGCGGCGGCGAGACCGTTTGACCTGATTTTTATGGACGTGCAGATGCCGGGCATGGATGGCTTCACGGCCTGTGCCAAGCTGCACGAAACCAATCTCAACCGCACGTCACCGGTGGTGTTCGTTACCGGTCAAAGTGACTTCAACGCGCGGACCCACATGAGTCGCTGCGGCGGCAGCGATTTCGTGGGTAAACCTTTCCTAAATTCTGAAATCACGGTCAAAGCCCTTACCTTTGCTCTGCGCGGCCGGCTTGAGAAGCAGGCGGCAGGGTCGCGCTGAACCGTGCCCGTCAAATCGAGTGGCACGGAATATTTCCGGGGAAATTGGTTCGTGGCAATTGTGCGGGTTCGCGGCGCGTCAGCCAGCGGGTAGTTCGTTCAACGCATTTGCTTGAAGCAATACTTCAAAGCTTCTTGCCCATGTAAACGCAGCCGTCTTTGCCTTCGCCGACGCGGAGCAATTCCTTGAAGTCCAGCTTTTGGTAAAAGCCAAACGCCGGGGTGTTCATCATGCTCACACCCAGGTGCGCACCCGGCACGCCGCGCTGGCGGAGTTTGTCCATCACCATTTCCATCATGCGCCGGCCGTAACCGCGGCCTTGTGCGCGGTCCAGCAGGTCGATGTGCAGGTGCGAAGGATACTCCGCATACGGCTCCGGCATGGTGTAATCCGGATTGTGATACCACGAGTGTACCATCTGCGACCGCGTCCATAGATTCGGGTCGCCCGTCGGCATGGGAAACTCGGCACAAAGTTTCGGACGCCACTCCTTTTCGTAGCGGTCGAAGAACGCTTTTGAGTCAAATGCCCCGAGCGCGTAGCCGCAGATGCCTTGCTGGTCTTCCAGCATGAGACCCAACTCCGGTTCGTAGGCCAGGTACGGGCCGACAAAGATGCGACCCAAGGCGTAGGGGTCTTCGCGATAAAACGGTTCGCCGTCCTTGCCGAAGTTGCCGGTCTTGAGGCAAACGTAATAGGCCCCGGGTTGATCGTCAGGGCGGGCGGGACGGATAACGCAATCGTTCATAGGGCAACCATGATTCAGTTTTTGATTTGAGGGGCAACGGGCAAATGGTCGGAGACCGGGGCAATGGTCCCGTCCGTTTGCGGCGCCAGCAATTGCTGGAGCCGGGCGACCATCCCCCCTCGATAGGTGCCGGGCAAATGGGAATCCGGATGGTAAACGGCGTTCTGATTCCCCGGCGCGGACTTGAAAGCCAGGAATCGCTCCAGCAAATCCAACTCCTCGCGCAGTTCCCACACGCGGCGATTCAGCGCATAGAATAGCGGGCGATGACGAAGCTCGGTCAGTCGGAAACAGAACTCCTTCAGCCGGGCGATTTGTTTTCGGAAGGTTGCGTCTTCGTCACCCCAGGTCGCCGAATTCCGAGCGAGCAAAGCGGACGCGCGTTCAAAGAGGCTTTTCGCCTCCGCGCCGTCTTCATGCGGCAGGTAATAGCAATCCCCGAGCAGAATGAGATCCTCCAGCGCCAGCGGCGGATCGGAAGTCGCGAAAAAAGGCAACCACTCGCCCATTGCGGCCAGATAGGCCTGGCGGGCATCCCACGTTCCCGGGCAGCGCACAAATTCGGCCAGCGTGCGCACCGCAACAAAGTTCAAGGGAAACTCCGTGTTTGGATTGATGAGCAAACCACTCACCAAGCCCCGCAATTCCGACGTTCGTCCGCTGTACGGTCCGCAGAAAAACCGGCGTCCGTCGTAATCGTTGGCGTGAAGGTTGTCCCAGATGAGTGGCTTCCGCCGCAACACCGTTTGCAGTTCCTGGATGTGCGCGACCGTGATTTCGCGGGAGATGATTTCCGGGCCCGTCCAGAAGACGTCAATCTCCGGCAGCAGTTCCCGCCCGACAATGGCGAGGTAGCCTTCCCCACCCAGCTTAGCG
>JANOHH010001128.1:0-1119 GCA_031406395.1 Verrucomicrobiota bacterium
GCCGACGCGGTGCGCTTCACGCGGCGACCAGCGCGGCTCCGCGAATGTGAAGCCGGTGGCGAAACCCGCCGGATAGGCCAGCAAGGCCACCATCTCTCCCTGAGGGAACGCCAGAAATGGCGCGATCGCGCGCACGCTGTAGCGGGTCATTTCCAGCCCGCTCGCGTTGCGATCCGGCGGCAGGTAAAGCGCAACGCGGCGTATATCGCCGGCACCCACTACGACCGGCGTTGTGTCAGGACGCATCGCGTCGGGCACGGCCAGCGAGCGGCCGTAGATCCCCGCCGTGTCCGCCGAGTCCACCACCATGTACAGCACCGGCTCGCGCGCGTCCGCCTGCGCGAATCGCAATCGGTCGTTGCGCCTGAGGGGCAGGTCAATGACCGGGAGTTCCTTTTTGACCGGTTCGGGCGGGATGACCGGAGCCTCAGCGTTTGGCCGGCGGGTGAGGCCCAGGCACTGAGGACGCGCGTGGCGGCGGCCCGGATGTGGGCGTCGCGCGCAGTGAGGAGTTGGTTCAGCAAGTCGACTTGCGGGAGGTTTAAGGCTTGATACAACCACAACGCCTGCAGTCGGGCTTTTTCGGATTCCTGCTGTTTCGTCCAGACGTTCAGGTCTTTCTGGACCTTGTCCGCGCCACGTTCAGCGAGCACGCGCCGGGCGCTTTCAACTTCGTAGTGGTTGGGCGAAGCCAACTTGTCCAGCAGTGCGGGGGTCTTCAACTTTGTGAAATCCACCTTGGGTAAAGGCCCGCGGCCTTTCGCGGCGACGCGCCAGATGCGGCCATGTTCCTTGTCGCGGCGGGTGTCGCGAAAATCCACTTCCCCGTGCTGGATGATCGGGTTGCTCCAGTCCGCGACGTAGAGCGCGCCGTCGGGCCCCATCTTCACATCAATCGGCCGGAAGGAATCCGCCGTGGTCCGCATCACGTCGGGCAGTTCCTGGGTGACATAGCCGGCGCCCTGATCGCTGATCTTGAAGCGCACGACGCGATGGGCCCGGAAGTCGCACGTGATCATGTCGCCTTGCCAGTCGTCCGGGAAGTGCCTGCTGTAAATGATCTCCAGCGAGCAGAATTTCGGATAGCTGCCGGGGCTGACGCCCTTGAGCACGCGGGGG
>JANOHH010001134.1:0-1934 GCA_031406395.1 Verrucomicrobiota bacterium
CATGCACCTCCACGTTCAATTCGTCGCCGGCTTTAAGGTGGGCCATCTCCATCAAAGCTGCATCGAAGATGACGCCTTGCGAATTTCCCACCTTGGTCAGTGTCTTAATCATGAGGTAATACTATGTTTAACGCCAAAATCCGTCAAGTGACGGATCAGGAGATTAGCCCCAAAATAAAGGACTACCTTTAGGAGAGCGCAGCGTGCGGGAATGAGAAGCTGCTTCGCATTACGCCAGCGCCTGATAACCCCAGCGCAACATCCGCTCGGTGGTTTCCCAGTTGAGGCAGGCGTCGGTGATGGATACGCCGTATTTCAATTCGCTGGCCGGACGGGGGAACGGTTGGTTGCCCTCGTGCAGATGGCTTTCAACCATCATGCCGATGACAGAGCGCGTGCCGCCGGCGCGTTGTTCGATGACGCTGCGCCAGACGTCTTCCTGGCGCGCGTGCTGTTTCTCGGAGTTGGCGTGGCTGCAATCCACCATCATCACGGGCGGCAGGTTGCATTTCTTGAGCGTGGCTTCCGCGTCGCGGATGCTGTCGGCGTCGTAATTGGTGCGGGCCCGGCCGCCGCGTAGGACGACATGGCCGTCCACATTGCCGGTGGTGCGGACGATGCTGGTGGCGCCGTCGGCGTCAATGCCCAGAAAACTGTGCGAATGTCGCGCGGCCCCCATGGCATCAATGGCGATCTGCAAACTGCCATCCGTCGCGTTTTTGAAGCCCACCGGCATGGAAAGGCCGCTGGCCATTTCGCGATGCGTCTGCGATTCCGTCGTGCGCGCGCCGATGGCCGCCCAAGTAATCAGGTCGGCGATGTATTGCGGCACGATGGGATCGAGAAACTCGGTCGCCGCCGGCAGGCCCAGGCTGGTGATCTGCACCAGCATTCGCCGCGCGATCTTTAGTCCGGCTTCAATGTCCTGCGTGTCGTCGAGATGCGGGTCGTTGATCAAGCCTTTCCAGCCGATAGTCGTTCGTGGTTTTTCGAAGTAAACGCGCATCACGATTTCCAAACGGTCGGCCAATTCCTGGCGCAACTGGTTGAGGCGGTTGGCATATTCCAGCGCGCCGCGTTCGTCGTGTATCGAGCAGGGCCCGACGACCACCAGCAAGCGGGGATCCGTCTGCCGCAGAATGCGAATGATGCGCTCGCGGCTTTGGACGACGGTGGCGCTGGCTTCGGGCAGCGCCGGAAACAAATCCTTCACCGCTCGCGGCGAAGAAAGCCGGACGATTTCGCGAACATGCAGATCTTGCGTCTTGAACATCGCGGCCAGTATAGCGGCGAAGATGACTGGCGAAAGAAATTTAAGCGGGGCGAACGGGAAAAAGCGCGGAGAACAGCTGATGTTTTAAGCCTATCTGGATGGTGATCTCTTAATTACTGGGCACGAGAAAACCCTTCATAACATGTCCACGCCCATACGCATCGCCGAGAATGCGATGTACTCGGAAGAAGGTGACCGAGAAGATGCCTCCGGGCCCGCAAGCCACTTGTCGAGCTCGTCATCATTCTCTCGCAGGATTTTGCGAAGACGGCGAATGTCGGATGCGCTGGCTTGCCGAAAAACGTCATCACGGATGACGTCGTCAGTGATGCCCCACTGCTCGGCGAGCGGGATAAGTTGTCGGAGCGCGTGTGGGACTCGTGCCGGATCGAGTGTAATAGTGGGTCGACTGGCTGCAGTGTGGCCAGCTGCGCGCAGTTTTCCAACTGTTGTCAGCTGATAGCGACTTCCTGAGGAATTCGATGCTTTCTTCTTCATGCGAGAGACTCGAAATGCTGAACACTTAAGCAAGCCATTGATTTCGCAGCCTAACCGATTTCATGCGTGCGACAGTATTCTGGAGGTAAATTTCTGTCCAGCATACTTCTGTTTCCAAAATCTACCCGGAACGTGAGGCAACACAGAGGTATCTGTTCTCGTC
>JANOHH010001137.1:0-3044 GCA_031406395.1 Verrucomicrobiota bacterium
CGAGCCAGCTCCTTTGGGAACTGTGCGTCTGACTGCACACCCTCCCTGTTTTGGTGGGCAAAAGCCCAACGCTGCTCCGGCTCATTTCCGTGGTTCACGGTCCCTCGGATTGCACCCGGAAGACCCTTGGCGGTCGCTTTATGTCAACAGCATCAACGAGTTCGAGGAATTCCCGGGGTCAGACGAAGTGAAACTCAACTGATGCCAACCAACGCTCAACCATAAGGGGAGCAAGGTGATTTTGCCAGGCCCGGGATGACCCCTCAATTTATTCCCTAATCGCAGTTGAAATCTCGGTGGTCACTTCCGCACGGACGATTGTCTTTAATGCTTTCCGCGTAACGAATGTTCCCTAACCTCAATCCACAAGCATGACCGCTGATCACAACGCAATGCCGGCACGCCGCGAACGCGAAAAGAGCCCGGGGAAAACGCGCTGGTGGAAGCGGCTCCTGAAGTTTGCTGTCGGTCTGGTCTTGGTTGTTCTTGTGTTGGTGGCTGCGTTCGTTGGCGTGTTGATTTACAAACACAACCGCATCGTCGGCGCAAAACCCGGTCAGTTGCAGACCAAGGTCCAGCCGGGGGAACTCGGACGCTGGGTGAATCCCTTCATCGGCACGGGTGGCTGGCCGTGGGTCTGCGGGCATAACTTTCCCGGCGCGATGACGCCCTTCGGCATGATCCGGCTCGGCCCGGAAACAGCATCCATGTTGATCCGCAAACGGGCACTGAACACGTCCGGTTACTATTACGGCGACGATCAAATGCTTGGGTTCAGTCACACACGGTTGAATGGAACGGGCGCAACCGATGGCGGACATTTCCTCGTGGTGCCGGCGATCAAAACGGTTCAGCTACCGACCTACCGCAAGGGCCAAACCACGAGCTTTTCGCACAGTGAAGAACTCGCTTCGCCGGGTTACTACGCGGTCAAGCTTCCGCAAATCGGGACGCTGGTTGAACTCACGGCCACGCCGCGCGTGGGCATGCATCGTTACACCTTCAACCAAGGCAGTTCGCCGCATCTCCTGCTCGATGTCATGAACGCTCTGGGTGGTCGAGCGAGCAGCGAGGGCATGTTGCGGGTCCGACCCGAGGCCCAGGAAGTTGAAGGTTCGGTGCGAACGTTCGGGACCTTTGCCGCACGCTATGGCGGCATCAAGGTGTACTTCGTTGCCCGGTTCAGCCAACCGTTCGCCTCGTTCAGCACATGGCAAAACGATACGGTTTTCCCCAACCGAACCACCGCCGAGGGCGAGGGCGTCGGCGTTGATCTGGCATTTGCGGCCACAAGCCAGCCTCAGATGGTCTCGCTCAAACTGGCGATTTCCTATGTGAGCATCGAAAACGCGCGGGCCAATCTGGAGACGGAAGCTGGCGCCAAGGACTTCGATGAAATTCTATCCGAGGCGCAGCGGGCGTGGGAGGACAAACTGTCGTTGATCAAGATTCAAGGCGGCACTGAAAAACAGAAGAGGATTTTCTACACCGCACTCTACCGCGTGTTCCAGATGCCCACCGTTTTCAACGACGCCAGCGGCGACTACCTGGGCTTTGATCGCAAGGTTCACCAAGCCTCGGACTTCCGGTACTTCACCGACCTTTCCCTCTGGGACACGTTTCGCACGGTGCATCCGCTTTACACTTTGATCGCCTCGAAGGAGCAGCGGGACATGGTGGTGTCGCTCATCAAAATGCTGGAGCAAGGCGGCTGGCTGCCGCGCTGGCCGTCGGGTCACGGCTACTCGAACTCAATGCTGGGCACGCCCGCCGACATCGTGATCGCTGACACGTATCTGAAAGGCATCCGCGAGTTCGACGTGGAACAGGCTTACCAAGCGATGCGCCGCACCGCGCTGGCGCCCACGCCGCCGGGCGCTGCTTTTTCTGGACGGCAGGGGGTGGAACATTACCTGAAATTCGGGTATTGCCCGGCCGGGTTGGTGGAACGATCCGTCTCCCGCACGCTGGAGTTCAGCTGGGCCGACCATGCGATTTCCCTCCTGGCCGAATCGCTCGGCCATCAGGAAGACGGGGCGCTCTTCCGGGAGCATTCGCAGTTCTATCGGAATCTTTGGAACACCAACACCCAGTATTTTCAACCGCGCGATGCGCAGGGCAAGTTTGTCGAGCCATTCAAGCCGCTGCTCCTGACGTACATGGATCGCGGCGGTAAGTTCACGAAGGACTACGTTGAGGGGAGCGCGCTACAATGGCGCTGGGCAGCACCGTACGATGCGGAGGGAATGATCTCTTTGTTCAAGAGCCGCGAATACTTTGTCGAGGAACTCAACCGTTTCTTCGCCCAATCCGATCCGGCGATGGGCGCGTGGACGCCCGGCTCCTATTACTGGCACGGCAACCAACCCGATATTCACGCGGCCTATCTCTTCAACGATGCCGGTCGGCCGGATCTCACCCAGAAATGGTCGCGCTGGATTCTCGACCACAAGTATGGCGACGGGTACGCCGGGCTGGACGGCAATGACGATGCCGGAACGCTCTCGGCGTGGTATGTCTTCAGCGCGTTGGGCCTTTATCCCGTGGCCGGCTCGGACCGCTATCAGCTGGGCGCGCCATTGTTCGAAAGAGCGGAAGTTAAACTGAAGGACAAACCGCTGCTGATCGTGGCGGAAAATTATTCGCCGACGAACCGTTACGCCAAGAAAGTCTGGTTGAATGACCAGCCTCTCGATCGGAATTGGATCAAGCATTCCGAAATTGAAAAGGGCGGAGTGCTGCGTTTTGAGATGAGCGCTCAACCCGGCTGGAAGTAAACTACGCAGAGATTTAGAAACATGTCTGGGCAGTTCGAACAAGCTTGTCCCAACAGGATTTGGATGTGGGGCGTTTCTGGTGGCGCCCGGCCAACTCTGGCCGGGTAGATTCGGCTCGCCAACGGCATGTTATCCCGGGCAATCTCGGAACTAATGTCGGATCAGGTCATCACGCCTGTTGCTCGTACGGGGCCGTCCATCCCCGACTACGAATTGCTTCGCCCGATCGGACGCGGGGCGTATGGCGAAGTCTGGCTCGCGCGCAAC
>JANOHH010001155.1:0-2245 GCA_031406395.1 Verrucomicrobiota bacterium
TAAAGGTCGGGATCCGGTTGGTCTTCTCGGCGGGACATTTGTAGATGTCGATACTTTTTGTATACTCCCAGAGCAACCCACCCTGATACGCCAATGCGACATTGGTTCTGTAGGCCGCAGCGTTCGGGTCGGGCACACTGCCTCTCGAAGCATCATAGAGCCAACCTCTCGCCGTCCAAGGCGAATTCCAATTTGGTTCGGGTAAGTAATCCTGCGAATCGCCGATATACAGATGCGTGCCCAAGATGATCTGTTTGACATTGTTCTGACACTGGGCGCGCACCGCCTTGTCCTTGGCTTTGGCCAGGGCCGGCAAGAGCATCGCCGCGAGAATCGCGATGATGGCGATGACGACCAACAACTCAATCAGCGTAAAGGCGCGCGTCGGTTTGGCGGGCAGGAGCATTGGCGGTTGCTTCATAAAGATGTCAATTGGGTTGTCTGGGTGACTGCGCATTATTCTTGGGGTGTTTCAAATTCTTATGCTGTGTTACCATGTTCCGTGCGGTTTAGCCATCCCCAATTTTAGGTAGAAATCAGCGCGGCACGGTGTCCTTACCCGCTTCGCAATTCGGCTTGAACGGTTAAACCAAATCCATGCGGAAGATTTTTTAACGCCAAGGCATGGCGCGGCACTGCGGGTCGCGGCCGGTGGATGCGGCGAGGAGAAAGGTCAGAGGAATGGAGGTCAGAGGAATCGGAAAGGGGAATTGTCCCAGCCCGGTCTTCATTCCCCTGACAGCCATTCCTCTGACCTCGGCCCCTGCGGCCCAGACGGGCTGGCAGCGGGCACCACTGGGATTGCGGTGGCAGCCACGCCAAGCTTTGGTGTTAAATTCCGACGGCATAGTTGGCTAAAGCATCGCATAGCCGAACGCCCGGCAGTAGGGCGCCAACTTCGCCTGCACCGGCTCCAGCGCCGCCGCGTAACGCTGCCACCGTCCGACCGCACGTCTATACACGGGCTGCGTCACATCGTGGTAGGTTGGCGCGAAGAGCACCTTCCGCCGGGCGGTCTCGTGGTAGCGCGCCTGATCGGGATGCCACGGCAGACCCAGAAATTCTGTGGCCTTGCGGCCCTCCTCCGCCATGTGCCGTCGGGCGCCGATGCGAGGGACGTCACCGCCCCGCGAGCGACCTGGCCGGCGAACGGCGTGAACTCGCCGTTCCGCAAATGCAACAATCCGCCGCGCGCGGTCCCGATCCATAAATCGCCCCGCGGATCTTCGCACAAAGCGGTTACCGATACATCCCCCAGCCATGGCTGGTTGGTCCGCGTGTAACTGGCCACAACCCTACCGTCCTGCCATTGAAACAGCGCCCCCGATCCACCCCACCATAGACTGCCATCGCGTGTGGCTAGCACCGATTCCACCGTCGCGTAGAATCGGATGTGCTGATCGCCAAACACTGCGAAAGCATCCAGGCCGCCGCGATAAAGGCCGCCGCCTGTCGTCGCCACCCAAAGCGCACCATCGGCGGTTTCCGCCACCCCGCGAACGAAATCATGCGCCAAGCCTTGCGCCGGACCGGATACCGACAATTTCCGGCGAACCAGTCGGTTGAGTCCGGCACTGCGCGTGCCGATCCAGAGATTGCCTTCCCGGTCGGCGAGCAGGGAGCGAATGTCGTCGCCGGAAAGTCCCACTTGCTTGGTGATGGCGTGGAATTTTTCGCCTTTAAAATAATACAAGCCGGCGTCCAGCGAGCCGGCCCAGATGGTGCCCTCCGTGCCCTCCGTCAGGCAGGTCACGTAGGCATAAGGCACCCCAGAGGATTCGTCATATTTGCCCCAAACCCCGTTCCGGCGACAGAGCAACTTGCCATTGCCAATGCTCGCCCAGAGATTTCCGTCCCGGTCTTCCAGCAGACAATACGGCGAGAATTTTTCATCACCCGGCGGTCCGGTGGCCTCGATCAATCGCCCGCCTTTGAACTCGAACAAGCCTGCGGCCGCGGAAATCCAGGTCGCGTTATGGCGGTCCCGCAGCAGGGTGCGAATGAGGCCGCGCCCCAACCCAGCCAGCGCGGCGTCCTGGATGAATTTGCCGTTTTGCCAAAGACTCAGGCCGGTGGATGTGCCGATCCAGATCCGGCCCGACGAATCTCCGGCCAATGAAGTCACGTTGATGTCACTCAATCCGTGCTCCATCGTGAACGTCTCGATCCGTCCTTCCTGCAAACGACTCAGCCGCGTTTTCGCCAGTCGAGGCCGGAAAGGCTGGCGAGAGCGAGCATCAGTGCG
>JANOHH010001167.1:0-5221 GCA_031406395.1 Verrucomicrobiota bacterium
GGCTAACACCTCGGCACGGTTGCTGGCATTGGATTTCAAGATGGCGGCTGCACGCTGCTGAATCGGCGGTTCACTGTGCTTGAGCAAGCGTTGCCGGTTGGCGGGCGAAATCTCTGCCGGCTGAACCGTTCCGCTCTCCAGGGCAGCGAGGAGTTGTATCGCCCATTCCTCGCGACTCAACAAAAGGTCGAGAATGGCTTGGCGCATTGAAGGGGAGCGCTGTTTCCAATCCACCAATAACACACCGGGCACCTGCGGACTCCGATTGCGCTTCAAAGTTTGCAAGGCCGCAGTTTGCAGGGGCATCGAGATCGTCGGCTGGAGAAAACCGATCAGCGACTGGAGATCCTCCGCCTGATGATCCACGCCCCGCCCGAGCAGACGAATGGCCGGATCGCGCACGCCGTCGCTGGCGGAATCGTCTGTCGCGAGCTGGCGCGCCGCGAGGAACACGAGCTGGATGCGTTCAATCCCGCTGCGCTCCTTGGGACCGGCCGTCGCGGCAAATGTGGCGAGCGTGAGATTCTTTCGAGCGAGCGAATCAAGCAGACTGCTGAGCGCGGTGAATTGCCACGACGCCACACTTTGCGGGTCAGCCGGAGCAATGGTCGCGATAACCTGACCGAGCAGTTCCGGGTTCTCCTGACCGGCAGCCGTCGCGATGAGCTGGTTGATCATTTCGGCGCGACCGGGCCGGTTTAAATCCGCCGGGAAAACCGCTTCCAAAATTTTCGCGGGATAGTGCGTGGCCGAACTTAGAACCGCGGCGCGCATCCACGGATCGTCCATGTCCTTGGCTGCGAGTTGGCCAAGCACCGTACCCGCACGCGGCTCCCACCATTCGCCGAGGCTGAGCCCGAGTTGATAACGGACAGTGATCTCGGGATCCGTTGCGAGTCTAAGAAGTGCAGCCTTCAGTGAAAAGTCAGGGAAACGCCCACCCTCACCCCCGTCCTCTCCCCCAGGAGAGGGAGAAGACTCGTCCGCCGGCGGTGAACCTTTTGCGATGTTGATTTGGCCCGCACGCGGCGAAAACTTGCCCCCTCTCCCCGGGGGAGAGGGTTGGGGTGAGGGCGAGTCTAAATGCAAATCTCTGACGGCGTCTGAATGGATCAAGAATTTTTCACTCAAACGAATCGCATTCGCGCGCACGGCGGGGTGGGCATCGGCCAGCGCTTGCTCAACGAGTATTGGCGGGAGCGCTTTCAGGCCGTCGAGCGCGCAGAGCGCTTGTAACCGGACCTCGGGCAATTTGCTTTTGGCGGCGAGTATTTCCAGCGGACGAATGGCAGCTCGGTCGGCACGGCAAACCAGTTCCTGGTGAACGCGGTCGCGTTCGGTGCCGTTGGGCGTGTCGAGCGCGGCAACAAGTCTGCCGGTGGGGAGCTGGGTGAGATTGCGAATGGGGCGTAATTTCTTTCCCCTCGGATAGATCCGGTAAATGCGGCCTTTGTCATCCCCGGCGCGCACGTCGAGCCCGGCCAGTCGCTCCGGTGAAATCCAGCGCGGATGCTCAATCACGAACCGATACATATCGACGACCCAGAGGGCGCCGTCCGGTCCCGTGCGGGCTTGCACGGGTCGAAACCAGTTGTCGCGCGAGGCGAGGAATTCCGACTGCGATTCACCCTCCGCGCGCTCACCGGCAAATGTGACACCCTTCGGCTGGAGTACCAGTCGATGCACGAGGTTGTGGACGGGTTCGCAGACAAACGCGTTGCCAGTGAAATCCATGCCGAGAATGTCATCGCGATAAAGGCCAAGACCGCAGCCGGACGTGACGTGATTGAGGTTGCTCGGATCGTTGAAGCGCTCCAGCGCGCGACTGATCGGATGCAGCAAAGTTGGCTCCAGGCCGGCGGCAACGTTAACCCGCGGGGTGGCAGCGGCGACGAACGGGTTGCGGCGAACGTAATGATCGGGCAGTGGGAAATGCCAGATCAATGTGCTGTTATCGCAACCAAACCAGTTGCCCCAGTCGTCGCGCACGCGACCTTGTTGCGTGAGACCGGACACCGGTTCAAAAACGCCGGTGTCCGGGTGCATCCGAAAATCACGACCGCGAATATCCACAGCCTTGCCACCGGCCACACCATGAATGACGCCGCCCAACAAGCCGTTCGCGCCATAGACCCAGTTATCCAATCCGTAACTTAGCCCGTTCACTCGCGCCTGATAATTATCCGTGTAGAAGCCCGAGAAAACTTTTTTGACAACCTCCGCCCGGCCGTCGTGGTTCGCATCTTCGGCATACAAAATATCCGGCGCCGTGCAAACCAGTGCGCCTTCGCGCCAAGCCATGACGCCGGTGGCGAACGGAAGATTGTCGAGAAACAAAGTTGCCTTGTCGTATTTACCATCGCCGTTTGTGTCCTCCAGATACTTCACGCGACTGCCGGGCTTCCACTTGCCGTCGAGGCCGGCGGGATAATCGTGCATTTCGACGACCCACAGTTTTCCGTCCGCGCCCCAATCAATCGCCACCGGATCGACAATCAACGGCTCCGCGGCGACGAGTTCAACTTCCAAGCCGGGCTTCGTTTGCATGGCGGCGATCGACTCCGCGGGCGATTTGGGCGGCGGGAATTCAGCCTGCTGTCGGTCGAACAAAAAAGCTTTGGGCATCAAGCCGTGAACGGCGCCGATGATCAAATCCTCGGTTTCCATCGCCAGCCTGGTCGGGCGGTCGTAATAAACCATCGCCTCGCCGCCTTCGTAACCACCTTCCGTGAGGATGCGGCGGGAGGGAATGTAGCAGGGAACATCGTTGGCGTAGGCGTTGACCCAGAGCCGGGTGGCATCAAATTCCTTTTTCAAACGGAGCGAGTAATCCACCACGACTTCGCCAGGCAGAAAAACCAGCGCGAGATCGCCCCCGAAATTCCAGGTCTGGACCAGGTACGGGAGCGTGGTTGGCAACGCTTCCCCACGATCGAGCCGGGCGAGGTTTCCCTTTGCATGATAACCAACGGCGCCGGACTGCTTGGCGCGTTCCTCCCATTGTTGACGGGTCGGCAATGTGTCGAAGGGCAGTTCGATTTGTTGGGTGCGACACTCGAGCTTGCCGTGCACGGCCGTGAGTGGATTGACGAGGAGCCGGTTGACCTCGGTGGTGATTTCCTGCCCGTGCTGCTTGGCCAGATCAATGCCCGTCCGCGGATGTGGATTGGCATCCGCGCCACAGCCGACGGCGACAAGCGCGATCGCCCCCGGATGGTCGCGTTCCAGAAATTCCTGCGCATAGCCCGCCCAGTCGCCGCAAACCTGGTTGAATTCCCCGTCAACGGTCGTGCAGTGACAGGCGTAATTTGCCACGATGGCGCGCAATTTACCTTTCGCGTCCGTGACAATAAGGATCGGTAAATCTTGATCCACAGGGCCGCCCACTGTCCGGCGATTCTTTGCGAACCCGGCTTTGCCCTGACTCCAGGCCAATTTGCCACCCTTACGATCCGCCATCGCGGCCAGCGCGACTTGCTCCAGCTTGTCCGTCAATTCCTGTGTGTAGCGGTCAATCTGAATCTGGTGTTCCAGAGGGACTGGCTCGCCGAACAGATTGGGCAACAACCCGGCCAGGCACGGAGCGGAATGGCTGTGCGAGGAACACACGGCAACGCGCTCGGGTTTGATGCCTCGCTTTTGGTTCAATCGCTGGGCAACTGCGTCGCGCACACTCGCGGGCACCCCGCAATTATCCACGGTGATGAGAATGGCCGCGCCTTCCTGATCGCTACCAATCGCCAGTGCCTTGGCGAAGATGTGCTGGGTGACGCCCGCTGATTCCTTCCGGCGCCCGCCATAGCCGCTGAGGCGAATGGGGTAATCAGGGGTGATGTCAATTTTGGCGACCCCAATGTCACGGAGCACTTCCCGCCCGGCAGCGGAGCCGTCGAAAACAATAACGCCGAATAAGAGCGCGCAGAGGAAGCTACGGAATATTTTCATGACATAAATGTTTGCCCATCACCACCGACCATGCGGAATGGGCGCTTCGGCAAATGAACCCGGCCGGGAATGAAGCACATTTAGACCGAGCCCCCTGAAAATTCCAAGCTTCTTTCGGCTCCTGTGATGCGGCGTGGGGACACCAATCATGATTACCCTCCCGCCGATAGAGTGTTCATTCGGGAAGTTCTTGAGGAACCAAGCCTCCCGCAAAACAGGTCCGCGTGCGATGGGCGTCAGGAAGTGCCAGGCCAATGCTCAAATCAGACTGGCTTCCGCTGTCATTCCCCGCCGGTTGAACGCTTCGCCAACGACCCCGGCGACAGCCCTAACAATCGCCGCGATTCGGCGAGCAGAAATTTCAAATCCTTGAATGGCTCGTAGCCGATGTCCTGCCACCGCACCTTGCCATTGCGATCAACGAGGAACGTGCCGTGCAATGGCATCTGCTCGAAGTCATCATAGGCGCGATAGGCTTTGAACGTATTCAACGAAGCATCTGAAACCAGCGGGAACGAGAAGCCGTTTTCCAGCTTCGCTTTCTCCGCAGTTTGGCTCAATCCCTCGACGCTGTCGGTACTGACAGCAACAATGCGGACGCCCTGCGCCTCGAACTCCTTGGCCATGGGTGACAGCAGGCTGAGTTGCTCGATGCAATGCGGGCAGCCGTGACCCAGGTAGAAGACCACCAACACCGGGCCATGATGATAGTCGGCAAGGGAACGCGGGTTGCGGTTGGCATCCGTGAGGGTCCACGCCGGGGCGCGGTAGGGTTGCCAGCGGAACGGCCCAAGCGAATCGAGCGACGGGCGGTGGCCAGCATCCTCCCTTTCCTCGACCGGCACGCGCCAGTCGGTGGGCATCGCGAGATGCTGCGCAATGGGTGCGAGGCGGGCGAAGATAGGCGTGTGGAGATCAAACCTCGCCGACACGGCACGTAATTGGGTAAACGCGTTCGTGGCGGCGTTCGTCTCGCCGAGTTGCCAGCAGAGGTGCGCCGCCAGCGCCAGGGCCGGTGCCTGGTTGGTGCTATCCTTCATCAGTTCCTCGGCGGATTTCACGGTGTTGGTCGAGTCGCCAAGACTCGCCCAGAGTCGGACGCGCTGGCGCTTCGGAAGTTCCGACGCTGCTTCCAAAGCCTTGCGTGCGTCATTTGTAGCGCCGGCGGCGATGGCGGACCAGACCTCCAGTTCGTCGCGATACTTCTGCACCCGGTCGAGGCGCGCGTCGAACCCTTTCATGGCCTTGACCATCGCGTCGGTCGCGTCGCCTTTCG
>JANOHH010001171.1:0-2544 GCA_031406395.1 Verrucomicrobiota bacterium
GCAAGGAGTTCGGTGACGGTCATTTGTTAATTTGCCGTTATGTTTTCAAACTCCAGCCCTTTCAGCAGCCGGGGCGCAGCCTCGAAAAGATACCCGCAATGCTTGATAGCGGCATTGCACGCTAACTCTACGTCGCCGTCCATAAGATGCTCCCACTGACCCGAGCAAGGCCAAGCGATGGCTGGAGTCAACGTCATGGCAGGACCGGTGATTTTAGGATTTTGGGGATGTTGGATTCTGGTTTCGCTTTCAACAATATGCCTGCAGCTGATCAGGCTTTGTTGGCGACCAAACCACAATTGAGTCACAACAAACCAGCCACAGCATCTCATATAAAACAAAGGATCCCACTCCAGGCCAATTTGCATTTTTACACATTGCGGTCCAAATGCTTCAATAAACTTTGCCACCATCGCCTTCCGCAGCTTGCTTTTGCTGACGAACTTAACTTTCTCTCCAGTCTGCTTCCTTGCCGCAATTTGTTCTTCAAAAGTCGGAGGGACAGACCGGAAGATGGCGTCAAGCTGTGAGGAAAGAACTTGTTCATCGTCGCAATCGGTATCACAAAGGATTTTGGCTGCATCTGCACATATAACTTCGAATGCAACACTAGCCTCTGCCGTCTGACCAATTGTTTTTAGCTGCTGGACGATTTGATACTGCTCTCTGGTTCGGAAAAATTTATCGTGCCTGCGACGTAAGGACTCTTGTGCCTGTGAACAGCTTTCACCCAAAGTTTTGGCCGCTTCGGAACTTTTAAAAAAACCGCGCGCCAAAATCATTTGCTCGCTTTTGTCGAGCTGCTGCATGAACTGATATGTTTCCCAATTAAATCCGGATTTGTATAAACGAAGATTGGGAAACGAAGCATCAATTTCCTTTTCAAATTCGGAGATCGACCAATAATAGGATCGAATTTCGAATTCCCGTTTTGCTTCTGTAATGTTCACAGGAAAAGGAAGTTCATCCTGCCTTCTTCATTGCCCTCACGGCACAGGCACGGTGTTAAAAACCTTCTTGATGATTGCGTCACTCGTCACCGCCTGCGCCTCGGCTTCGTAGGTCAGAATGATGCGATGCCGCAACACATCCGGGCCGATGCTCTTCACATCTTCGGGCGTGACATACGCCCGGCCCTGCAACAACGCCCACGCCTTGGCCGCCAGGGTCAGGTTGATCGTCGCGCGCGGAGAGGCGCCGAACTGGATGAAATGTTTCACGTCCAGTTTGTATTGCTCCGGCCGGCGGGTGGCGAACACCAGATGCACGATGTAATCGCGGATCTTCTCATCCACGTGGATTTGATCCACCACCTTGCGTGTGTGCAGAATTTCGGCGGCGGTGACCACGGGCTTGATTTGAATCTCCGGTGCCGTGAACGCCATGCGGTCGAGAATTTTCCGTTCCTCGTCGAACGACGGATAATCCAGCACCACCTTGAACATGAACCGGTCCACCTGCGCCTCGGGCAGCGGATACGTGCCTTCCTGGTCAATCGGATTTTCCGTCGCCAGCACGAGGAAAGGCGAAGGCAGGGGCATCGTCTCGCCACCGAGCGTGACCTGGCGTTCCTGCATCGCCTCCAACAGGGCCGATTGCACCTTGGCCGGCGCGCGATTGATTTCGTCGGCGAGGACGAAGTTGGCAAACACCGGGCCCTTGGTGGCGTGATATTTTCCGTCCTGCGGATTGTAAATCTGCGTGCCAACAATGTCGGCTGGCAGGAGGTCAGGCGTGAACTGGATGCGATGGAACGAGGCTTGGATCGCTGACGCCAGGGTGCGGACGCACAGGGTTTTCGCGAGGCCGGGCACGCCTTCGAGCAAGACATGGCCATTGGCGAGCAGGCCGACGAGCAGCCGATCCACCAATTGTTCCTGCCCCACGATGACGCGGCCAATTTCGGCGCGCAAAGTTTTGATCCAGCCGGCCGCGGCCGACACTTGTTCGTTTAACGCATTGCTCATTCGGGCGTGAATCTAGGCCGGGTTGGGGAGGGACTCAAGTTATCTGCGCGCAAGTTCGATGATTTCCGGGGGCGACGCTGGGCTTGAGGAAGGTGGGGAATCTTAACGCAAAGGCGCAAGGCGGCTGTAATGGTTCTTTGCGGCTTGGCGTCTTTGCGTTGAAAAGCCCTTCGGTTGTGGGCGTGGCCCTTCAAGACCCGTCCAGCCGCCCGTATTTGCGAATCTCCGGCCAAAGCCAGGCCACGGCCAGCACGACGAGGATCGTGCCCACGCCGCCGGATACGACCGAGATCATCGCGCCGGTGGCGATCGTATTGCCCAGCGCCGGGCCAAACCAGTGCGCGACGGTGCCCGATTCGACCTCGCCCAGCTCGTTGGAGGTGCCGATGAAGAGGTTGTTGACCGCGGAAACGCGGCCACGTTTCTCATTGGGCGTGAGCAACTGCACCAGGGTATGCCGCACCACCACGCTCACGTTGTCTGACATCCCGCAGATCATCAGCATGGCGAACGACAGCCAGAACTGTTGCGATAATCCAAACACGATGGTCGCAAGGCCAAAGCTGGCCACCGCCCA
>JANOHH010001200.1:0-4727 GCA_031406395.1 Verrucomicrobiota bacterium
CGCAGCGCGCCGACCCTACCCAGCAGGCATGCGTCAACCTCCAAATGTCCGCTGCTACTTTACTGGCGCTCCCGCGGGGCTCTGCTAACTTGCGCCCGTTGTCTCAATCACCAAGACCATGAATGCGGAAAAGTTGAGTGCCCTGCAAATCGACCGGTCACAGAAACAGCGTCCGACCGGGACGCTGTGGATCATTTTCATTATCGTTATTGTGGCGACGCTTGGGGCCGTGTATCTCGCCCGCCCCAAGGCCGGTGACGACGTCCGCCGGCTAAAGACGGATCCGAAAGCCGTGGCGAGTTCGTCCGAATCGCCCACCGCGGCGGGAGCGGCCTCCGGGGCAGCGCCAAAGTCGTCCTCCACAAATACTGTGCGAGAACCCGCGGCCGGCAACGTGGCGCTCACCGTCAGTGGCTACATCATCAACCGCGAGCGCATTGAAATCAGCCCCCGCTTTATGGGCGTCGTGAAATGGATTGGCGTCAAGAAAGGCGACGCTGTGACGAACGGTCAAGTGGTGGTGCTGCTCGACGACACCGAATACCAAGCACGGCTGATGCAGGCGGACGGCGCCGTAGCTAATGCCAAAGTCAATGTGGCCAAGGCCGATCTGGATTCGGAGCGCGTCAGCCAGTTGGCCAAGACGGACATCGCCTCCAAAGAAGCGATGGATAACGCCCGCCTCGGACTGGAGTCTACTCGGGCCGTGCTCAAGGAAGTGGAAGGCGCGCACGCCCTGGCGCAGACCTATGTTGACTGGTGCATTATCCGTTCACCCATCAACGGAGTCGTGCTGGAAAAGCTCGTGGATCCGAACGAACTGGTGGTGCCACAAAGTTTCGGTGGCGGACGCGGCCCCAGCACCGCGTTGATCGCCGTGGCCGATACCAAGGATTTGCAGGTGGAAATTGATTTGAACGAGGCCGACCTCTCGAAGATTTCGCTGAACCAAAAATGCCGCGTCAGCCCGGAAGCTTATCTCGACAAGACCTATGATGGCTATGTGGCGGAGATCGCGCCCGAAGCCAACCGCGCCAAAGGCACGTTGCAAATCAAAGTGCAGATTCTCAACCCGGACAAATTCCTCACGCCCGAACTCAGCGCGAAGGTGGAATTCTTGAAGTAACCGCTGAATCGGAACCAGGCGGAAGTCTTACAACGCAACGACGCCAAGCTGCAAAGTCAAAGGAGCGAGAACCGCACACAGAAGTCTGGCGGCAGGTTGTTCTCCAAACGTTTAGTTCGAACCTGCCAGGAGTGACTTCTCAGTTCTGCGTCTTCGCACCTTTGCGCCTCTGCGTTGAGATTCTTAAGGCTGAGTCACCGGGCCACTTTCCAGCCCGATAAATCACGCCGATTCCAAGATCATGTTCGCATACTGCGTCGTGTCGCCGGTGCGAATCAGCCCAATGGCGTTGGGTACGCGCTTCTTGAAATCCACATGCGGCTCGAACTTGACCGATGCCCCCTTCAGCGCGGCCACGAAGCGCGTCTGCGTCCGACGGTCGTTCACGCGGAGGAATTCCTTGGCCATCCATGCCTTGCCGATGACACAATTCCCACGTACGGCGGCCAGCACTTGCAACACCGTGGGCAGGTCGTCCACGATCGAGAGATCCACCGTCTCCAGTTGCGGCCAGAAGGGAAAGCCGCGGTCGGCGATAACGAGGGTGTTGGTGTGGCGAATATGCGCCAGGAGCGCGAGCAACCGGGGATTCAGTATGCCAGACTTGAGCATAGCGAAGTTGTAGCGGCTAGCGTGGGCTTCCACAAATCAAAAAGTCCGCAATCGTGGCGGTGAGGTAGTTGGCCAGCAGGCTGCCGGGCATGACGCGCATGCCTGGCTAGCCATCTCGCCGCGGCTTTCTGGCGTGAGCTTGTCAACCGGCTTCTTTCAGATCGGCGGGACGAGTTTCATCTGGTCAATCAACCGCTGGCACGGGGCGAAGGTTTCTCCGCGATGGGGGCGATGACCATCAACCCGAACCGCACTTTTCCTTTGAAAGTGAGCGGGATGGTTTTACAGTAACGCCATGTCTCCCCAGAGCGACCTCGAACCCGGCAGCGATTCTTCGCCCCGGAGTTTCGTGACCACGCACTGGAGCGTGGTGCTGGCGGTGCGGGAGGGCGACTCTACGGAAGCGGACGTGGCGCTCGATCGCTTGTGTCACGCGTATTGGTGGCCGCTGTACGCCTTCGCGCGCCGGCGGGGTTACGCAGTGCATGACGCGCAGGACTTGATCCAGGAATTCTTCACCCGGCTGCTGGCCAGGGATTTTCTCAGCGCGGTGGACCGGAGCAAGGGCAAGTTCCGCTCTTTCCTCTTGGCCGCGTTGGAACATTTTCTAGCCAAGGAATGGCGGCGTTCCCAAACGCAGAAGCGCGGCGGCAAGTTCACGTTCGTTTCCCTCGACGATGGCTCCGCCGAGACGCAATTCCTGCAAGTGCCGAGCGCCGACCTTCCACCCGAAAAGCTTTTCGAGCAGCAATGGGCGCTGACGCTCCTTGACCAGGTGGTCACGCGGCTCCGGCAGGAACAAGTGGCAGCGGGCAAGGGGGAATTGTTCGATCAACTCAAAATCTTTCTGACCGGTGACAAGCGCGCGGTGGCTTACGCGGAACTGGCCGTGAAGCTGAACACGACCGAGGCGGCCCTGAAAATGACCGTCAGTCGGATGAAAAAGCGTTACGGGGAACTTTTGCGGGAGGAAATCGTGAATACCGTCTCAGACCCGGCCGAGATTAAGGACGAATTGCGCGCGTTGTTCGCCGCGTTGAGTTAAATCGGGCGTTACCTTCCGGCGCGAATGGGTCTGAATGTAGTTGAAGCAATCCAGGATTGCTGAAAACCATGACCACCAAACAAACATGTGGAGAATGTGGAACCGAACTACCGGCCAATGCGCCGCAAGGGTTGTGCCCGCGCTGTCTCGCCGGCATGGGTCTGGGCCTTTTGCCCACCGAAGTATTGCCCAAGTCTGACTCAGTGATCGAGCGCACCGGCACGATGATCGGGCGCTACAAACTGTTGGAGAAGATCGGCGAAGGCGGCTTCGGCGTGGTGTATATGGCCGAGCAGATCGAGCCGGTGCAGCGCAAGGTGGCGCTGAAGATCATCAAAGCCGGCATGGACACGCGGGAGGTGATCGCCCGCTTCGAGGCGGAGCGGCAGGCTATCGCCTTGATGGATCATCCGAACATCGCGCGAGCATTGGATGCCGGGGCCACGGAAGCCGGGCGGCCATTCTTCGTCATGGAATTGGTGCGTGGCATTCCGATCACGGAATACTGCGACCAAGCCAAGCTTCCCACGCGCGAGCGCCTCCAGCTTTTTATGAAGGTCTGTCAAGCGGTGCAACACGCGCACCAGAAGGGCGTCATTCACCGCGATCTCAAACCGAGCAACGTGCTGGTGACGGAACACGATGGCGAACCGGTGCCCAAGGTGATTGATTTCGGCGTGGCCAAGGCGCTGGGGCAGAAGTTGACGGCGAAGACCCTTTTTACGGCGTTCAACCACATGATCGGCACGCCGGCCTACATGAGTCCGGAACAGGCGGCGTTGAGCGGGATGGACATTGATACGCGGGCAGACATCTATTCGCTCGGCGTGCTGCTTTACGAATTGCTGACGGGCGTGACGCCGTTTGACGCCGATACTTTCCGTAAAGAAGCGATGGATGAAGTCCGGCGGATGATCCGGGAAACGGAGCCGCTGAAGCCTTCGACACGTTTGCAGACCTTGGGCGCGAAGCTCACCGAAGTGGCGAAGCACCGGGGCACGGAACCGGTCGGGCTAAGTCGGCTGGTGCGTGGCGACCTCGACTGGATTGTAATGAAGTGCCTGGAGAAGGACCGGCAACGGCGCTACGAGACAGCCAATGGGCTGGCGGCGGACGTGGCGCGGCACCTGAACAGCGAGCCGGTCCTCGCCCGCTCCCCCAGCAATCTTTACCGGTTTGAGAAAATGTTTCGCCGACACAAGCTGGCTTTCGCCGCCGCTGGCACGGTGATCGCATCCCTCATCATCTTTCTGGGCGTTTCAACCTGGCTGTTCTTCAAAGAAAAAGAAGCTCGTCAGGAAGCCGTCGCAGCCGGGATTAAGGCGAAAGGCGAAACCGCACGCGCCGAGGCCGAAAAGGTGATAGCAAAACGCGAAGCTGCACGTGCCGAAGCTGAACAGGCCATAGCAAAGTGCGAAACAGACCGCGCAGATCAGGCGCTGGTCCAGGTTCAGATTCAAACGGCAGGACAATTCTTCACGGCCTTCGATTACTCAAGCGCCGTGGCTTACCTTGCGCGCGTATTACGCCAAAACCCAACGAACGAAGCAGTGGCTGCACAGGTTTTCTCCAATCTAACTCAACATACCTTCATTGTCCCGTTTATCGCCCCACTCAAACACCAGGGCGAGGTGCGCTACGCTCATTTCAGTCCCGATGGAAAACGAATCGTGACTGCCTCTTCGGATGGAACCGCTCAGGTTTGGGACGCTAGGACCGGTCAACCACTGACTCCACCCTTAAAGCATGATCGGGAGGTTACTCATGCGCAGTTTAGTTCGGACGGCTTGCGCATTGTTACTGCCTCGGCGGACAAGACCGCGCGAGTATGGGATGCGATCTCGGGCAGACCATTGACTGCGTCGCTCAGACATCCGTCGTTCGTCGGCTACGTTTGCTTTAGCCCTAATGGCGAGCACATCATTGCTGTTTCCGATGCGCAGG
>JANOHH010001226.1:0-3901 GCA_031406395.1 Verrucomicrobiota bacterium
GTCATCCATCATCTGAGTGGTACCTACGGTCTCGACCGCGACGCCATCGGCGCATTCCTCGTCAACGAACTGCCCAAGCTGGAAGACTACGAAATTGACCTGGCCCTCTCACCGATCTTCACACCCACGCTGAAGGATCAGGCTGTCTTCGCTGATCTGCTGGGTCAGGAATCCATCCCGACGCCCGAATGGCCCGGATTGATTCAACAACTCGTCGGCCGGCCGACGCGAGCGCAACTAGTCACCGAGGACGGAGGAAGACATTCCGTGCCCTTGCGTGATGTGTCCATCGAGCGCTACGTCCATCGCCTCCGGCTGGACGCCACGATTCCCGGGCCGCTTTCCAATTTGCTGGACCACTTTACGCCCGCCAGCCATCGCCCGTTGCTCAAAGCCGTGGCCCGTCGCGCCGTCTGGGAGAATGAGGCCCGCCGTGAAATCCTGACCCACTATCTCACTGCGGTTGCTGGTGGCGAAGCCGATCGTCTCACCGACGCAGTGGAGTTGTTGAAACTGGTAGAGACGTACCAGCCCGCCGACCTGGCCAGCTTGCTAGCGCAAATCCCCCATTGGCTTCAAGTGTTGCGCCAGGAAATCAATGGGTCCGGTGGCGGAAAGCCATTCTTCAACGAACGCGTCGAGGAACTGCATGGCGGGGGACGCGACCAACGCCGGCAGAACAATTCCCGCGTCACCGCAAAGGAGAGCGAACAGGCGTTTCTTGAGCGGTTACAACGGGTGCTGTCGGGTTAAGCACGAAGCTCTTAGTCCCAGTCGGAACTGACGGGACTCCCTGTTCTACGCTGCTGGCCTTCGTGCTGTGGTTCTGGCGACTTGGACCGTCGAGTTCCGGGAAGAAGCTCCGAATTCTGAAACAAAACCCTGCCAGTCTGTGTTATTGTGTGAGGACGGTCCTTGCCGACGGGCAAGGCTGAACTAGAACAAGCAAACTACGAAGGACAACACTTATGATCATGGCCGATATTCTGAAAATTTTCCTGCTCATCGTCGGGTTGCTGACGGTTTACGTCAGTTACTGGCTGATCGCCCAAGCGCTCTTTCCGGGCTTGGTGGAGCGCGCCCGGCAGCATTACGCAAAGCCAGTCAGGATCACACTGCTCGGACTCGCCGCTGCGGCTTTACCGGTCATTCTCGGAGCCGTCATCGCCAACCTGCCCAATCCCGCGCTCAAACTCGCCGGGGTCACGCTCATGATCATTCCGGCCCTGTTGGGGCTCGTCGGCTCGGCCGGCTTGACGCTGCGGATTGGCGACGGGCTGCCCTCCCCTGCCGATGAACAACAGCCCTGGCGACGTGGGTTGCGCGGCGGCATCCTGCTCGCCCTGACCTTCCTGCTGCCGTTCGTTGGCTGGATTGTCCTCCCGATCTGGACCTTGGTCAGCGGGTTTGGCGCGTTCATTCTGAGTGTGAAAGAAATCAGAAACGCGTCCACCGCGACGCCGCCCGCCATCAACCTGACACCTGCTCAAGCCACGGCCTGATGAATCTCTCGCGCCGCAAGTTTCTGAAGGTTGGCAGCAGCAGCGCCGCGCTTCTGGCAACCGTTGGCTGCGACCAGTTGCCGCGCGAACTGCGTGAGTTCTATCAATCGCCGACGAGCGGAGGTCCATTTCAACCGCCCACCGCTGGAGACATTGACCCGGTAAGTCACGTATTGAACCGGGCCGCCTTCGGTCCGCGTCCCGGCGATTACACCCGGGTCAGCAAACTGGGGCCAACCCCGGAGCAAGCCGCCGCCGTTTACCTCGAACAACAGTTGAGCCCACGAAAGCTTGACGACGAAGAGGCGGATTACGCGGTGCGCCGGTTTGAAACGCTCAATTTACCGCTCGGTGAATTGTTTGAGTACCAGGAAGAGTTGCTGCAAAACGAGTTAATGCGCGGCGCGCTGACCCGTGCGGTCTGGTCGGAACGGCAGTTGTACGAGGTGATGGTGCAGTTCTGGTCGGATCACTTCAACATTGATCCCTCCAAGGGCGACTGCCAATGGCTGAAGGTGGCGGACGACCGCGAAGTGATCCGCCAACACGCGCTCGGCAAATTCCCCGAGATGCTCCGCGCCTCTGCTCTCAGTCCGGCCATGCTTTGGTATCTCGACGGGCGCGTCAATCGCCGGGCGAACCTGACGGAGAAGCCAAACGAGAATTACGCGCGCGAATTGCTGGAGTTGCACACGCTTGGCGTCCACGGCGGCTACACGCAAAAGGACGTCATGGAAGTGGCGCGCTGTCTCACCGGTTGGACGGTTCGGTCCAAGGATCAGAAACCGTATTTTCAGATCGGCAAGGTCGAGTTCAAACTTCCACAGCACGATTTCGGCAGCAAGCAGGTGCTTGGAATGAAAATACCCGCCATCCCGGCCGACTTGAACCGAGAGCAGCGCGAACACCTCGGCCAAAGGGAATTGGATCGCGTGCTGGAAATCGTGACCCACCACCCCGCCACCGCGCGACATCTCAGCACCAAGCTTTGCCAGCGCTTCATTGCCGACGAACCACCCGCTGGCGCGGTGGAAACCGTGGCTACGGCGTTCACGCAAACCAGCGGCGACATCTGCGCCACCCTCCGAGCTTTGTTTGCTACGGACGAGTTCCGCCAACAGCGCGGCAACAAGTTCAAACGACCGTTCAATTACATCGTCTCCGCCCTGCGCGGGACGGGAGCGAGCACGGATGCGGGATTGGAGATCATTGATTATCTGAAGCGCATGGGCCACGCGCCCTTCAACTATCCCACGCCCGACGGCTACCCGGAGCCGGCGTCGCCGTGGATGGGCACGCTGCTCTGGCGTTGGAATTTCGCGCTGGCCGTGAGTGAGAACAAAATCAAAGGCACGAAAATTGATTTCGCAACGCTCCAGAAGAATTCCGGCGGCGATGCGGGTTTGATGGCGCATCTGTTGGGGCGCAAACCCACGGCGGACGAAACACAAGCCTACCACGAGTCCGGCGCGGGACTGGCGTTGATGTTGTCCTCGCCCGCTTTCCAAAGGTGTTGATATGGCCGAAGTCCAAAGCATTTTGAGCGGCAACGGCGATCAGCGACAGACGTTGGTCGTGGTGTTTCTGCGCGGTGGCGCGGATGGCCTGAACCTGGTCGCACCGCTCGAGGACGACGGCTACTACCGTGCGCGCCCCCGCATCGCCATCTCCAAGCAGGCCTGCGTACCACTCGACGGTTTTTATGGATTGAACCCCTTGCTGAAAGCACTCCAACCGGCCTATCAAGACGGCGCGCTGGCGATCATTCACGCCGCAGGGTCGGAGGACGACACGCGTTCCCACTTCGAAGCCCAAGATCTGATGGAGCACGGCGGGATCACGGGCGGGGGCTGGCTGGGACGATTCCTTCGTGCGCAAAACCAGGCGGGCAACGGCCCGCTCGCGGCCGTTGCCTTGGGTAAATCCATTCCAGAATGCCTGCGCGGTTCGCCCGCTGCGACGGTTCTGCAATCGCTTGACGACTTCTCCCTCGGCGACAACCGCTCCCGCCTGACGCAGACGCTGGCGAAATTGTACAGATCGCAAACCGATGTGCTCGCAGTTGCCGGGCGCGACACACTGGATGCCATTCGACGCGTGGAGCAAATGCGCAACACACCATATCACCCAACGCATGGCGCTGATTACGGTGGGGACGATTTCTCGCGCGGCCTGCTGCAAATCGCCCGGCTCATCAAGGCGCGCGTCGGCCTGCAGGCGGCTTCGGTGGATTTGGGCGGCTGGGATTCCCACTTCAGCCAGTCGCTCATCATGGATCCGCTCATCACGCGATTGGCCAAAGGGATGTCGGCGTTCTACCAGGACCTCGGCCCGGACCTGAAACATACAACCGTGGTGGTGATGACGGAATTCGGCCGGCGCGTGGAGGAAAATTCGGC
>JANOHH010000816.1:0-2262 GCA_031406395.1 Verrucomicrobiota bacterium
TGTTAGTTATCGCTAATGCGATGGTCGATTCAAGATGGGCGACCGCCAACGAGCGTTACGGCTCTACGTTATGTAATCGGACAAAAGAAAGTCTCCCCAATCTGTTTCAACGCCAGGCGCTGCGGTTCGCGTTGCAGCGCTTCCTCAATGCGTTCGATCGGTTCGTTCATCGGTTCGTCGCTGAGACGAAAAGTCTGATGATGTACGGGCACAATAAAACGCGCGCCAGCCGCGTTGGCCATGTCCACGGCTTGTTCCGGAGTGCAGTGGCTGCGAATCCACGGATCATATGCACCAATCGGCATGATGGCAGCAGCGAATGGTCCGCCCGAGCGTAGCTTGCCAAAGAGTGGCGTGTTCGCCGTATCGCCACCGATTAAGATCGCCCGCCCTTCGCGGCGCAGAATGTAGCCGTTGTAACCGCGCGTCATCTCCTCGTTGGGCCAGCGCTTGCCCCAGTGATTCACCTCAAGCGCTTCGACACGCAGTTCACCGCAAACCGTGCGGAGGGTGAAATTATCGCCCCAGCCAAGCTCAGTGGGTGGCTTTGCGGTGACGTTTCCGAGGAGATCAGTGGTGTTACGGGCGGCGACGATGGATGTCTTTGCTACAAACGCTCGCAGTGATGGCAGATCCATGTGGTCCATGTGTGCGTGGGACAGCAACACAAGATCGATGGGCGGCAAATCCTTCAACCGCAGCGCCGGAGCGAAGTAGCGCTTGGGTCCCGCCGTTCCGAGGCCCAGCGAAACGCCAACCCGGTCGCCGAACGTTGGATCGGTGAGGATGCGAATGCCGTAGAAATTGATCAGGACCGTTGCGTGCCCCAGCCAGCAAATCGTGATGGCATTGTCCGACCAGGTCGCTGGGTCAGGTTTGACGGGCGCCGGCCAAACGCGGCGCCCACTATCGGCCACGATGCGCCGAAACCAACGGGCAGCGCGGCGTTCTGAGCTGGCCAGCCAAAGTCCACCCAAGCTGGCGGTCGCGGTCGCCCCCAACAGAAATTTTCGTCGATTAAACTTCACGCCGACAAGGTGTGTCAGCCTGTCGGCGTGTCAAGCGACGGAATGGGTTGGTGCTGTCCTAAATTGGTAGGGACGGCGCGCTGCGCCGTCCGCGCTGGTAAAGCCAGCGCCAGTTCCGCCCGCTTTACGGGCGGGGACATCGCAGCGCAATGTCCCTACCACGCAAATCAGGACACTACTGATGGGTTCGCGCGCGGCTATGCGAGTTTCCACGGCTTGCGGAATGGCCGTGTCAGAAGTTTGCTGGCCTCGGGATCGCCCACGATGACCTCCGCTTTCGGATCCCACCTGATCTTGCGGCCCACAACCATCGCAATCTGGCCAAGGTGGCCGGGAATCGCCGAGTGATGTGCGGTTTCGATTGGGGTGATGGTAGGCTGCCGGGACTTCACGCAATCCAGGAAATTGCGAAAATGGTTGCTCGACTCGTAAAGCTTCACCTTGCGCAAATCATCCGGCAAACGACGTGCATTGCCCCATTCGGCGTTGGAAGAGTCGAAAGCGTTGCCGCGATCCACCCACACCCATCCGTCCGTGCCGATCCATTTCGTGCCCCCCTTGATGTCGCCGTACCCGCCAGCCATGACCATCTCGATGTTGTCGGGATATTGCAGGTTGATGCGATATTTCGTGCAGGTATTCCATACGGCATTTTTGGGCGGAAACTCGCCCTGCCCTTCGATTTCGAGCGGGCCGTTGTTGTCGAAACCCATGCCCCAATGCGCGATGTCGCAATGGTGGCCCACCCAGTCCAGCAACTGCCCGCCGCCGGTGTTGTAATTCCAGCGCCAGTTCTTATGCACCCGGGCTTCGATGTAAGGCATCATCTCGGATGGGCCGATCCAGAAGTTGTAATCCAGTTGCGGCGGCGGTGCCGTGATGGACATTTTGTCCTTGGTCTTCGCAAAATCCGAGTGCCCGGACGGCAGACCGACTTCGACCCGCTTGAGTTTGCCGATCAAACCGTTCCGGACGATTTCACAGGCATAATGGAAATGTCGCTCGGACCGCTGCCAGGAACCGGTCTGCCAGATGCGGTTATTCTTCTGCACCGCTTTCACCATTGCTTGTTGCTCGGCAATCGTCTTGCCCAACGGCTTCTCGCCAAAGATGTCCTTCTTGTTCCGCGCGGCCTCAACCGCGGTCAGCTCGTGCCAATGATCCGGGGTGGCGATCATGACCGAATCAATGTCCCGGCGCGCCAGCATTTCGCGGTAATCATGATAGGTCCGGC
>JANOHH010000347.1:0-5372 GCA_031406395.1 Verrucomicrobiota bacterium
ACGCCCGTCCTCGCGCCGGGCGCAGCCATGCCCACACGCGGCCTTCATTTCACCCATCACCCACCCCGCCACTTTCCGCGCTCCCCGTTCCCACCCCCTCCCCGCTCGCCCAAGCCCAAAGCAATTTCTCATCCGATCACAGCTGGGCTGGTGCGCTAAACCTGCTTGCGGTCGGCCCCTGCGTCACATCCGGCAGGTCGGTGACAGGAGGGTCAGTGGCATCGGAATCCCTCTCGTGATGCTGGTTCTTGGTCAAATTTTTCCGCCGGCTACTTTGTCACGGGACTCGCTCGGTTGTCTCGCAGTTGATCCGCGCCTTCTTTTTTTATTGGGGGGCACGTTTCCCCCGGCTCCGCTCCGTCCAGCGGGCCGTTTCTCTTTGAAGAATTAATTTTGCCAAGTCGTGCAAAGGATCTGTCCGCCTTCGTGCCCGCGTGCGGACTCGCTTTCTACCGCTTTCCGCGTTATCGGCATTGCTGTATCGTCCGTCCATCCATCCTTGCGACACGGATGAATGGACAACGGCACTCCGGTCAGTCCGCTTCCGGCGGCAGCTCTGATCCCGCGGGCTTCAATCCGATCAAGTCAGTGACGATGTAAAGGTCCAGGTCGGTGTCGTTGTCGAAGTCGCCGCTAGTCGCGCCCCAGAATCAACCGGTGCGGGCGATTTGCTCGCTCCTCGCACTGTGCTGAAAACGTGAGCCGGCCCGGAAATAAAATCGGTTGCCAAACTCCATCTTTGCCCGCATCCGCTGGTGTTCGGCGAACTCGGGCCGGCCAAGGCTCAACTCCTCCAGCCGATTGGCGGCAAAGGAATTCATACCGATCATGAGCAGGTCCAGCTGGCCGTCACCGTCGTAATCACCAAAGGTATGGGCCATGCCAAAGGCGTGCGGCTCGTCGAGCAGTTCGCGCGAAGCGGTGAATTGTCCCCGGCCATCATTGCGATAGATATCGGCGCCGGCAAAGTCGCTGACCACGAGCAAATCCAGATCGCCATCGTCATCGAGGTCCACGAACGAGCTGCTGTAAGTGCGGCGAAAGCGCTGAGCGCGTGCAACCTCACGACAAAAACGGATTCCGCAACGCCATCCGTCGCAAACGCGAATCGCGCCTGCCGCCATTCGGATTGCTCCAGGCGGAGGCCTTACGATTGAAGTTTGGCCAGCCGTTGCTGAAATGTCTCGTGGTTCATCGGCTCCATCGGCAGATCCAATCGCCGCCGGGCAATCTTGTGCTCAATCAACACGGGTTCGCTCCAGGTTCCCAACCGCAGTTCGGCGAACGGAAATTTGGCCAGGACATCAATGAAGTTTGTTTGCACTCGAAGGTCATCCCGGAGCTTGATGAACAGCGCCTCCTGTTTTTGAGCCAGCAGTTCCTTGGCCCAGACGGTTTGGTCGAGTTGATTGCGCTGAGCTTCGAGGGCGAGGACTCGTTGGGTTACCCGAACCGCAAACGCACGTGCCAACAGTTCTTCTGCACGAGGCGGGCCAGATCGTTCTTGTGATACTGACGCGAATGGGTGAAGGCCATGGGTGCTTCCCGCCCGGGCAGGGGTTTGACCAGATGGCCACCGTGTCCATCGTCAGAAAGCCCGCCTGGTGCCCGGTCCACTTGGCACTGATCAGAATCTGGTGGCGCAACTGGGTGTCCGGACGCGTGGTGGCCCGGCGGCGGTGCTCGATCTGCGCCAGAATCTGCAGCCGGTCCTGCCTGGCGCGGCTGGCTGCCAGCCGGGCTTTGCGCACGTCGGCGTTGAGGCGGCGCTGCTCCTCCTCGTACGCGGGCAGCCAGTCGGGCAGGGACGCCTTGAGCCGCACGCCGCCGGGTTGCAGCGCGGCCAGCTAGATGGCTTTGCGTGGAGCGCGCAGTTGGTCCGGGTCGTACTTCCTTGGGCCGCCCGAGGACAAACGGCGCGGCGATCACGGGCCGCGCTCGTCGCGCCCGGATGGCCGCCTCGCGGTGGTAGTCGAAAAGTTCGAACAGCTCGTTGATGATTTTGGTATTTGGGTTCCGTGCCTGCCGGGCGTAACGATCACGCTTTTTGGCCAGCACCTCGATTCGTGTCTTTTGACTCATTTTGGTATCCAAAGCTCGGTAACACCCTTTCTGTGGCAACGTAGAGTTCCTTCAAACCATTTCACCCCGCGATATTCGGCAACATTCTTGTTGCGTCAATTCGTCCCTTGAGCGCGGGCCATGAATTACTCGCAAAACGGATTTACGCTGATAGGATATTCCGAAAATGGCTCAGCATGAGATAACGCCGTTCCCGGGATGAAATCGAAATACAAGTTCGCCGCCAGCTTCGGGTGGCTCGTTTTTGCCCTGGCGGTTTCTGCCCGCGCGGCGGAACCGATCAGCTACAATCGTGATGTCCGCCCCATTCTGTCGGACAGTTGCTTTCATTGTCACGGACCGGATCAGAAAACGCGCAAAGGCAAATTTCGTCTCGACGTGCGGGAGGACGCGGTCGCCAAAGGCGCGATTGTTCCCGGCCAACCCGCGGAAAGCGAAATCATCAAACGCATCTTCACGCGGAACCCGGATGACCTCATGCCCCCGGCTGAAGCTCACAAGACGCTCACCCTGGCCCAGAAGGAATTGCTGCGGCGCTGGATTGCGAGCGGGGCCCCGTATGAAAAGCATTGGGCCTACGCGCCACCGGTCAAACTGGCGGTGATCCAAGCGAAGAATCCGATCGATGCTTTGGTTCGCCAGCGCTTGACTGAACTCGGGCTCAAACCTTCGCCGCCGGCTGATCGACGGACGTTGGCCCGCCGGCTTTATTTTGATCTGATTGGTCTGCCGCCGAAGCCGGAGACAGTGGAGGCGTTCGCGCGGGATAAATCGCCGGATGCAGTTTCCCGGCTCATCGAGCAGCTCATGGCTTCGCCGCAGTTTGGCGAGCGCATGGCGATCGGATGGCTCGACGTGGTGCGCTTCGCCGATACGATCGGTTATCACTCGGACACCCCGCGCAACATCTGGCCGTACCGCGATTACGTCATCAAGGCCTTCAACGAGAACAAGCCCTTTGATCAGTTCACACGCGAGCAACTCGCCGGCGATCTGCTGCCCGCCAGCACGCAGGAACAAAAGGTCGCCTCCGCCTTCAATCGGCTGCTGCTCACCACGGAGGAAGGTGGCGCGCAGCCCAAGGATTACGAAGCCCGCATGTTGACGGATCGCGTTCGCGCCGTGAGCAGCATCTGGTTGGGCCAAACCATCGGCTGCGCCCAGTGTCACGACCACAAGTTCGATCCGATCAAACAGCGGGACTTTTATTCGCTCGGCGCGTTCTTCGCCGACATCGAAGAACCGATCATCGCCGCCCGGGAGCCGGGCATGTTGGTGACGGACGAGCCGCAGGCGGTGGAGCTGAAACGCCTGGCAGATGAAGTTGCCCGCGCGCAGCAGGAATTCGACGCGCCGCATCCGCAATGGGAACTGGCCTACACCGAATGGCAACGGTTGCAGACGGAGGCGGTGGTGCAGGAGCGTCGTTGGACGGCGCTGACGCCGAGCAAAGCCGAATCGGATACCGACACGAAACTCACCATCGAGAAGGATTCTGTGCTCGCCAAGGGAACGAATGCCATCGCGGAAACCTATACCGTGTCGTTCACCAACGCGGTTGCCGGTATTGTCGGTTTGCGGATCGAGGCTTTGCCGCACAACTCGCTGCCGTCGAAAGGGCCCGGTCGGGCAGGGGATGGCAACTTCGTTTTGACGGAGGTCGTTGCGAGTATTCTGCGCCCCGACCACACTACCAATGTGCTTTCGTTCACCTTAGCGCGCGCTGACTTTGAGCAAACCCAAGGCAGCGGAACGGATTCCAACGCCACGGGAAGTGCTGCCGCCGTGATTGATCGTGATGTAAAAGACGCGACTGCCGGTTGGGCCATCGGGTCGCAAACCAACCAAGCCCACCAGTTGTTGCTGGGGTTCGCTGCGCCCGTCAGCTTGCAGGATGGCGAAACGCTGATCGTGGAACTCAAGCAGAAGCATCCCGGTCACGCGCTTGGGTATTTCCGCCTCGGCGCCACGACCAACACCGATGCGCTGGCCGGGCCGTTGCGCTATCCGCCCGCGAAAGAGATTTCTGATCTGCTGTTGATCGCAGCGAAGCAGCGGGACGAAAAGCAGAAGGAAAAACTATTCGCACACTTCAAGGGGATCGCCCCGGAAACGGCCACGGCCCGAAAGCAACTCGCCGACGCGCGCAAAGCCAAAGGAGATTTTGAAGCCCCGATTCCGCGCTGTCTCGTTTCCGTCACCAACGCCCAACCGCGGACGGTGCGCATCTTGCCGCGCGGGAATTTCCTCATCGAGACGGGCGATCTCGTTCAACCGGCCTTGCCGGCTTATCTGGTCGGATCGGACCCGCAAGCTGAGGGCCGACGTCTTAATCGCCTCGACCTGGCGAACTGGCTGGTGGCGCGGGACAATCCCCTCACGGCCCGCGTCGTGATGAACCGGTTGTGGAAACAATTTTTCGGCGTCGGGCTCTCCAAAGTGGTGGATGATCTCGGCGCCCAAGGGGAATTGCCCCCCAACCAGGCGCTCCTGGACTGGCTGGCATGTGAATTCATGGATCGCGGTTGGGACTTTAAGCACATGGTGGGCTTGATCGTCAACAGTGCCGCCTACCAGCAGACTTCCGTGGCCACGAAAAAACTGCGCGCGCGCGATCCGTTCAATCGGGAACTGGCGGTGCAGAGCCGCTGGCGGCTGGATGCCGAATTGGTGCGCGACAATGCGCTGGCGGTTTCCGGGTTGCTCGTGGACAAGATCGGCGGCCCGAGCGTGAAGCCCTATCAACCCGACGGCTACTGGGAGAATTTGAATTTCCCGGTGCGTGGTTACGACGCGAGTGCCGGGGCGGAGCAGTATCGTCGTGGGCTCTACGTCTGGTGGCAGCGATCTTATCTGCATCCCAGCATGGTGGCGTTCGATGCGCCGACCCGGGAGGAGTGTGCCGCGGAACGCAATCGCTCGAACATCCCGCAGCAGGCGCTCGTGCTCCTGAACGACCCGACCTATGTGGAAACTTCACGCGCACTCGCCGTGCGGATTTTGCAAGAGGGTGGCGACGATTCGAAGACGCGCCTTACGTGGGCTTGGCTTCAGGTTCTCTCCCGCGCCCCCCGGCCCGACGAACTGAAGACCATCCAGTCATTGCTCGAAAAACAACTGGCTGAATACCGCGCCGACCCCGCCGCGGCCCAGGCGTTGCTCAAGATCGGTCAGACGCCACCGCCGCCCGATACCGATCCGTCGGAACTTGCCGCCTGGACCAACATCGCCCGGGTGATTTTGAATTTGCATGAAACCATTACGAGGGGGTGATGAAAAACACCAAGATC
>JANOHH010001299.1:0-1301 GCA_031406395.1 Verrucomicrobiota bacterium
ACCCTACCCAGTCGGTCTGTGTTTGCCCTGGCACTCACGGTGATTTGTCGCTGCCGCGATTTAGCAACTCCTTGAAGTGGATGATCGGTTCCTGGCTGATTTGAAAAATGCCGCGGCGCTCGCGGTCCAGATCCAGCACGATAAAGATCGTTCCGCCGAGGATAACGGCCAACAGCCATTTGCCGATCGTCCCGCGATGGTTGGCGATGCCGCCGGCGAAACCCACCGCGCCCAAGGCGAGGATCGCCCCGCCGAACAACAACAGGATCACCCCTTCGGGCACGCGGTTCTCGAAGGCATGCACGCGTTGCCGATGCAGTGACCATGCTTCGTTCATCGATCGGATCATGCCCTCGAGTCCCCGCAGCGGTGGGTCGCGCAGCGCTTCGGCTTTCACGAGTCCCCACAGCTCACCGTGCAACTTCTCCGTGCGATCGATGGCGGCTTGCACAGCGGGGAGATTCTGGCGTGCCGCAAAGAACGCCAGCCGGGCGTCGACCAACTGACGCAACGAGGCCTGAAACTGAGCGCGCGCCGGCTCCGGCAAAAGGCTGCTGTGGAGCAGCAGACTGTGCAGCGTGATCGCCTCGCTGGTCACCAAGCGTTGACGATCCGCGTAACGGTCTGCGGCCATCCCGAACGCAAACGCCAGCAGCAGGGCCAGCAGCCCAAGCAACGACACCTTGATGGCTACGAACACCTCGCGTCCGGCACTGTGCGTGTCCGCGTGCCAGCGACGGCCGGCGGCATAGGCCAGTTCGAAGGCCAGAATCATGATCGCCATCAGGACGATCACAATCCATAGGGCCCCCTGATCATAGAGCCAGTTTGATTTCATTTAGCAATTATTCTTTGTCGTGGTTTGGCTTGCAAGCCTCTCCGCTCAAACCAGAATGGTAGAGCGCGTCACCCCGTGAGCGCTGGGGCATGAGATGGCAACGAGCGGCGCGCACGGATTGACGCGCGCTACCTCGGTTTGCTTCGGTTGAATTGACTGGTCCTTCATTGCCTTGTTCCGCGGGTGCGGTCGCGGACCTATTTCGGGAACAGCAAGGTGACGGTGAAGCGCAAACCCCAGTCCGGGCCGCCGGCGGGCCGCTCGGCGTAATAGCGGTAGCCGACCTGGAAGGCGACGGGGTGCTTGCCGATTTTTACCAACTGCTGAACCATGAAGTTCAGCGGCACCGTCCACGAGATCTACGACGTGCTCGCCCTCCCTGGCCTGCGGTACCCGGAGATCGTGGAGCCGGGCGCCGATCTCGCCGACAGCGCCTTCGTCCTCCCCGACGAAGCCCTGGTGG
>JANOHH010001302.1:0-2784 GCA_031406395.1 Verrucomicrobiota bacterium
CGGCAAATATCCCGTGCCCGAACCCGGCCTCAAGAAAACTCGGGAGTATTGAGAATCCCTTTGCCAGCCTCCGGGCGGTGGAAGGGCTGCCGACCATTCGAGATGCTCGATTGATTCGTGGCCACGACCGTGGCCACGGGCCGACTGCTCTCGAAGCGCAAGTCACAGATTGCCCAAAACGAAAACCAATGCCATGAACCGACTGCTCACTCTCCAACAGATCCTGACGACCTGCCTTATGGGGATCACCATTTCAGTAACGGCTGAAACCGACAAGGGCGTTAGCTCGGCGACCCTCGCCAAAGAAATCCTGGCCGACCAAAACTTGCGCGCGGTGCATCAAATGGCGCAGAAACTCCTGAAGACCGGCCTGACGGCCGGCAGCGGCTATGGCGAAGTTTGGATTCGCGACCTCAGCACGTTTATTGAAGTGGCGCTGGAGGTGAATGAACCGCCGCGATTCCGTGAGGCGTTGCTGACCTTCTTCAAGTTCCAGGGCGCGAATGGCGACATCGTGGATGGCTACATCCCCAAGGACCGCGCCAACGTGAACTACAAATACCGAGCTTCGCCGCTGGCCCCGACGCTGCTCGCCCACAAGAACACCGTCGAGACCGATCAGGAATCATCGCTCGTTCAGGCGATCCGTAAATATGTCACCGTCACCGGCGATCGCGCCATCCTCGATGAAACCATCGCGGGTCGTCGCGTGCGGGAGCGGTTGGCCGAGGCGCTGGAGTATGTGCTGAAAGAGCGTTTCGACAAGTCCCATGGCTTGGTCTGGGGTGCCACGACGGCGGACTGGGGGGATGTGCAGCCGGAGCACGCCTGGGGGGTCGAACTGGATGCCAGCTCCCATCGCGCCATCGACATTTATGACAACGCCATGTTCGTCATCGCCATCGAAGACTACCTGCAACTCGTCGGCGAAACCGCCCCGGAGGCCGCTCGCTGGAAGTCAATCCGCGACGAACTCAAGCGCAAGGTGCGAAAATATCTCTGGGACGCGAAGCAACAGAAGTTCATTCCGCACCTTTATTTGGCGGGTTCGCCATTCCCCGAAGCGTTTGACGAAAGCGCGGTTTACTACCACGGCGGGACGGCGGTGGCGATTGAGGCCGGCTTGCTCACGCGCGAGGAAACCGCGCGCTCGCTGGAACAAATGCGGGCAAACGTCCGCGAGGCGGGGGCGGGCTCGATTGGACTGACACTCTATCCGACCTATCCCAAAGACGCGTTCAAGAATTCCGGCATGTCCCCGTATGGCTACCAGAACGGAGGCGACTGGTGCTGGTTTGGTGGGCGGATGATTCAACAACTCATCCGGCAGGGTTTCATCGAAGACGCCTATCGCGAACTGAAGCCCATGGTGGCGCGGGTGCAACGCGCCGGCGACTTTTACGAATGGTGGTCGCAGGATAATCAACCGCGCGGATCGGCCCAGTTCCGTGGATCGGCGGGCGTCCTGGGCCGGGCGGTTGAGATGCTGCAAACTTGGGCGAAACAAAACCAAGCTTCGGAAAAGCCCTGAAGCCCAGCGCGCGCGGCGTACTCAGAGTTCGTGGAAAGGTAAAACCAGTTGTTGGGTCTTCCCTCCGTTAGCGGGCGGCTGGTGCCGGCAAAGGTTTCACGCGTTCATGTCGCTCCACTTTTTCGCCATGCGACCAAAAATCCAGGGCGCGATGGTGGCGACCACGCCCACGGCTGCGAACGGCACCCAAACCCAGATCTGCGGATCATAGGTGTCCCACAACAATCGCGTCGCGGCACTGGGGTCCAGGCCCGTGACCTCTTGGAGTTTCACCATCGCGCCTGTGCGTTGAACTCCCAGGACAGTTTCCAACGTGGCGACGTCGCCATTCCAGCCCTTGCCAGCGCCGAAGGGAGTATTTTCGGCCAGGTAGCGAAGGGCCAACACGGCTTTCTCGCCGTAGTGACCATAAACGTAGCCAGCGATTTTTGAACCTGTATAGACTCCGACGCCGACCGGGATGTTCACGTAACCAAGATAGAGCCCCTTCTTCCCGGGCGGGGCAATGAGCGCGAGGTACTCACTTTTCTTTGGGCCCGTGGCCATTTCGCCTAGCGAGAAGAAGAGGATGCCCAACACCAGAATCCAGGCATTGGTGGTCCAGCCGGCCACGAGCACCCCCACGGTGGCGAACATCATGCCGAACAACATGGCCGTCAGCGTACGCATCCGGCGGGTGAGCCAGGCCACTCCAATAACGCCCAGAATGATGAACAAGGAATTGGCGCTCAACAGCACCTGCTGCGGAATCATCGGCCCGCGCGGCGTCGGCTCTACCAGCGCGCGGTACACCACGTTGGGCAGCCAACGCAACCCGTCGGCCATGCCCCCGCTGTCCACCCAGTCGGCAATGAAATTCGGCTGCAGATCCCAGAGCTGATACATCATCAACCAGAAGCACGACATAATGCCGAGCCACCAAAGCAGCCGCGGCTCAAACACCCCTCGAATCGTACGCCGGAACACTTGCACCACGGACTCGGTTTTCGAGGCGCCGCTGGGCACGTCATTCACCGTGAACAGCAGCAACACATTGAACACGGTGAAGATCGTCGAGGCGAGGAACAGGTTGCGCCACGCCTCCGGGGAGTTGACCGCCGCATGGAACGGCCCCGGCAACAGGACGCTCAGGCTGAGCAAGATCGTGGGCAGGTAATGCCCGACGAACGCGCCCACATTCACGACCCAATAGAACAGACCCCAGCCCACCGAGGAGTTTTCCTTGGTGAGTTGATGCGCCAGCGAGCCTTGAA
>JANOHH010001356.1:0-1957 GCA_031406395.1 Verrucomicrobiota bacterium
TGAACTCGGATTGGGTTCGGTCCGGCGCGTCACGCCGCGAACGGTCACGATCGGATTCGGCGCCAGCGATGAGACGCGGGAATACGCCCGCGATAACGCTCCGCTCCGCCGTGTGCGATTCCGGGTGGGCGACTCCATTAAGAGCCATGCCGAGGCAACACTGATTGTTCAGTCGGTCGCCGAGCGGGCTGGGCTCATTTATTATCGCGGCGAAGGGCAGGAGCTGTGCGAGACCGACCTGAGTGACGCCATCAGTTTCAACAAGCCCGAGGAACGCCTGCTCGCCGGGCAACTCGATCCGACGGAGGTCTTCGATCTTCGAGTGGCCGCGCTGGGGCATCAACACCACCGCCGCAAATCTAGGGTGCGCGGATTTGTGGGCGGCCGGATTGATCTCATTCCCCACCAACTCTACATCGCTGCGGAAGTGGCGGGGCGCCTCGTGCCGCGCGTGCTACTGGCGGATGAAGTAGGCTTGGGAAAAACCATCGAAGCCTGCTTGATCCTTCACCGGCTGATTCTGACCGGTCGTGCGCAACGGGTGTTGATCCTGGTGCCGGAATCGCTGGTGCATCAGTGGTTCGTGGAATTGCTCCGCCGTTTCAATCTCTGGTTTCATATCTTTGACGAGGAACGCTGCGACGCCATTGAGACTGCCAATCCCGAAACCAATCCATTCCTGGACGATCAACTGGTGCTCGCCAGCATTCGTCTATTCACGGGGAAGGAGAAGCGGGTGCAACAGGCATTGGCTGCCGGTTGGGACATCCTGGTCGTGGATGAGGCTCATCATCTCGGCTGGGCGCCGGAGGCCGTCAGTCCGGAATACGGTCTGGTGGAGGCGTTAGGTCGCCAGACGCCCGGTCTGTTGCTCCTGACCGCCACGCCCGAGCAACTCGGCATGGCTAGCCATTTCGCCCGACTGCGCTTGCTCGACCCGGATCGGTTTTACGATCTCAAGGAGTTTATCCATGAAGCGGAGAGCTATCGCGATGTCGCGCGTTTGGCGGAGAAACTAATAGGCAATCACAAACTCACAGCGGCCGATGTTGCGATCCTGGCGCGGATTCTAGCGGACAGCGAGGCCAACGTCCGGTCCAAGCTGGATCAAATCGCGGGCGGCGCGGGCGGCGTTCGCGAGGAGTTGATGGACGCTTTGCTCGATCAACACGGCACGGGTCGCGTGATGTTCCGTAATACCCGTGCGACGATCAGCGGGTTTCCCAAACGCGTCGCCAAGCTGTGTCCCGTGGCCGCGCCCGCAGGCGACACAGGGATGTTCGACGCGCTGGCAAAAGAGTTTGCCACTGATGTTCGTTTAAGTCTCCGTAGGCGACGAGGTGACGAGTCTCAAACTAAAACAGTTTTAGAGACTCCTCACGTCGTCTCCTACGATTTTGAAGCAGCCTCAGCCGCCTCGGTTTCCAAGGCGTTCCCATCTTTTGAGCCGGGTTTCTCCAAGGACAGAAGAATTGATTGGCTGGCTGATCTATTGCGAACTGTGGATCCGGACAAGGTGCTGCTGATCTGCCGCACGCAGAAGAAAGTGGAAGCCATTGATGCGGCGTTGCGGCAGCGAATGAACGTGAAGCAGGGGATGTTTCACGAGGGGCTTACGCTGGTGCAACGGGACCGCAACGCGGCATGGTTTGCGGAGGAAGACGGCGCGCGCATTTTGATCTGCTCCGAGATCGGAAGTGAAGGGAGGAACTTTCAGTTCGCTCATCATCTGGTCCTGTTCGATCTGCCGCTCGACCCGGAGCTGCTGGAACAACGCATCGGACGGCTTGATCGCATCGGACAAACCTCGGAAATCCAGGTGCAGGTGCCGTTCGTCACGGGTAGTCCCCAGGAAGTATTGGCGCGCTGGTATCACACCGGACTGAACTCGTTTGAGAAGAACCTGCACGGCGGCCATGAGCTGCTGGAGCGGTTCGGCACGCGCGTTCACGATCTC
>JANOHH010000009.1:0-1490 GCA_031406395.1 Verrucomicrobiota bacterium
CGTCAGCGAAGTGTGGTTGTTGCGGGATTAGGCAAAGCTCCATCGAGCGCGCCGGAGCGGAAACGAGACCCGAGACTATTTCTTGAACTTTCTCCGACCCACGATCAGTTGCACCTCGCGCATGGCGGGGTGCGGGTGCTCGGGGAAGTTCACCTGGATCCTCGGCGTGAATGGGTCATCAATAAGTCCAACGACGGTGCCGCGATTCGACCCGTAATAAATTTCCTTGCCGACACTGCACTCAGAAATTGAAAACGGCTGATCCGGCAAGTAATCGAGCCAAGGGAATCGTTCCGGCGACGCGGGGTGGATTTTTGCCGGCGGCCCTTGTGCTTCCCGAGTTTCCTCAACTTCAGGAAGCTGATAACTCTTTCGCGTGAGCAACTCTATTTGAGGTGCTGGCAACGGCGGCGCCAGCGGTGACGGGGAGGGAATGGCAACCGGTTCCCGGAACGCCTTGCGCGAAGTTAAGGAGCTTGGCCTGGTTTCGGATTCCACCTCGTTGGATGGGCGAGCCTTGGGCATGGAAAGCACCCTTCCGCCGCTGGCAGGAGTGTGGCGTGGAGCTTTCAGAACGAAGCCGTTCCCGAGACGAGTTTGATCGGACGCTCGCTTGATCTCGTGAACTTTCCCCGCCGGGAAAAATCGCTGCTGTTCGAGCTCCGCCGGGTTGAGACGCAAACGTTTAGTCAAATCAATATGCCCTTCGAGTTTACCCTTCTCGCAACGCGCCTTCAGGGTTCCATCCTTGATGGTCGTGAGGACGCTGGCTTCTTGCAACGTCGGCCAGCCAAACAAGGCATACTTGTGCAGCTCCGCCAGACGCAAGGCCAGTTCGTGCGAAATATAATTCGTTCGTCCGACCGTCTGCACCGCGGTCCGTTCGCGGCGGAATCGGGCATTCAATGTGGTCGGCTTGACGCCCAGCAGTTTTGACAGATCGGGAACGGAAATGCACGACCCGTGGGATTGCTCAATCACTAAAACGACCCGCTCGTACGCTTCTGGTCTTGTTCCCATAAATTCAAAAAATGCGCTTCGGTTCATGCCCGGTTCTCACGTGCTGTGTCACATGGCACGGATTCTAAGATAGAATAGCCGAGCCAGCTCCTTTGGGAACTGTGCGTCTGACTGCACACCCTCCCTGTTTTGGTGGGCAAAAGCCCAACGCTGCTCCGGCTCAATCCCGTGGTTCATGGACCCTCGGGTTGCACCCGGAAAACCATTGGCGGTCACTTTATGGCAATAGTATCAACGAGTTCGAGGAATTCACGGGTCCGAGGAAATACAACTTAACTCGCGTCCACAATCGCGCGCCCGTCAGGGGAGCAAGGTGATTTTGCCAGGCCCGGGAAGACCCTCCAAGTTATTCCCCAATCGCAGTTGGAATCTCGGTGGTCACTTCCGCACGGGCGATTGTCTTTAATGCTTTCCGCGTAACGAATGTTCCCTAACCTCAATCCACAAGCATGACCGCTGATCACAACGCA
>JANOHH010000039.1:0-2498 GCA_031406395.1 Verrucomicrobiota bacterium
GAAAGGACTGAGGTGCCACGACATCATTTTGTGATCACCACTGCGCCTTCGACTCCGCCGCTTTTTCACCTCCAATATGGTGCGTGCAGGCGGCGGAGGTCCGCCGCACTCCAAGACCTCGCGGAGTTCGGGGCGCGGCAGATTATTTTTCATCACCCACCGCCGCTTTGATGGCCGCCACGTCCAATGGTTTGGTTTGATCGAAAGCCCCTGGCAAAACTTTCACGTCGCGCTTTTCGCGATGGAAGAGGATGCGGGTCAGGTCGCCGCCTGGTTCGTTCATCACAACTTCGCGCGTCGTCAAGAAGTCCGGCGCCATTCGAATCTCCAACGACGCCAGCATGGTCCGCAGGTTGTCGTCCTTCGGCACCATCGTCACTACCACCCCGACGCTACCGGTGGCAACCGAAAGCGAAAAGTCGTTGGTGAGCGTGTCGAGCTTGCCCTGGTGCATCAGTGACATCTGCTCCATCACCCGCTTGAGCATTTGGGGAAAGCCGAGCTTCAACTTCTTCCATTTACCGTCGGTGCGTTCGAACTGCGCGACGGACTTGTGGTTGCCCAGCAGGATGGATTGATAGGGGACGGTGGTTTCCCAGCGGATTTGATCCGGCTGGTCAATCAACATCACGCCCTCGCTTTTCAGCGGCTCGGTAAATAACTTCAGTTGCCGTTCCTGGGTGAATTCAAAATAGACCGAGGTCACCGACTTCATCTTGCGCTGGAGCTCTTCGAGGATCGGCCGGGGATCCGCGACCGGTTGCAGGGCGGGATCGCTCTCGGCGGAGCGCGCCGCGCCGGTGAGCAATAGTCCGATGATGATCAGCCAATGTTTCATGCCAATAACCTGTCCAACCGGACGACTTCGTAACCTTGTTCCCGCAACTTGGCCAGCAGTGATTTCACCGTCCGCACCAGGCGCTCGGCGGGAATGTTGCCGTCGTGCAACAGAATGATCGCGCCGGGCGCCAGGCGCGCAACCACCCGCTGGACCACGCGCTCCGGCTCGGTGATGCGGGTGTCGAGACTGCGAATGGTCCAGCCGACGACTCTCAAACCCAGTTTCTTCGCCACGTAAAACGTGAACGGATTGGAAAGCCCCATCGGCGGACGGAAACAGTCTGGGGCGGTGCTGGTGGCGGCGGCTACCGCAGCCTGCGTGGTTTGGAGCTCGCTGCGCAGACGGCCCGGGCCAAAGAAGTTTGTCAGGTTGCTGTGATTGAAAGTGTGATTGCCCAGCAGATGACCTTCGCGGCTGATGCGGGCGGTGAGTTCACGTTCGGCAGCCACGCGTTTGCCGATGCAGAAGAACGCCGCCGGCACCGCTTCGTGGCGGAGTAAATCGAGCAGCGCCGGAGTGGAACGCCCATCCGGGCCGTCGTCGAATGTCAGCGCGATCTGCCGCCGGGCGTTTTGTCCCCGGCAAATAAATGGCCCAAAGAAGCTCATCTGCGGAAAGGCTACACCGAGGCCCACCACGATCGTCAGCCCCGCAATGATGGCCCAGCAGATGGAAGGTTTGCCGAGAGTGACCGCCAGCGCACAAAGCAGTGCGGTAGCGATGGCGCAGATCCGATAGCGGCTCATGGCTCGATGCAGCAGATCGCCTTGCCGCCACGCGGAGAAAGCGTGTAGAGCAACGCGCCGCACTGGTTGGCGCGCACCCACTCAACGGCGGCGGCGAATCCAAATGCCGAGGCGGCACCAAATTCGCCGCAGTCTTGCTTGTAAGTGTGGTGGGCAAGGGCTCGTCCCGCCCGGACGGAGAGCGCCGCGATCATCGAATCATAATGCGCTTCCAGCACCGGCCAACCTTTCGCGCCGGTGAAAACAGCATTCACCCGCATCAGATCCACCGCGGCCGTGATCCAATCCACTTCGCGCGTCGCGTCGAATGGCCGCCGATAGCGGCCGAGTCGCAGTGCCGTCACGCGCGCGAGGCAGGCGGCGACGTGAGGCGGCGGATTCTCTGCGGCTGGGTGTGCTTCCGCCTCCTCACGTCGGCGGCTACGGTCGGAATCCCTTTCATCCGGGACAATCTGCGCGACCATGGCGCCTTCGCCGGGCAGCGTTTTGTCCGTCCAGAATCCCCACCGTTTACCAATGCCGAGCGGATACTTGTTCAACTCATCCACGCCGCCGACCAGCGCACAATCCGCTTCCCCGCTGGCGAGTTGACACATGCCCTGCCAGAGGGCGGCTTCGAATGAAATGTCCGCCGCCGTGGGCGCGGAATTCAACCCGCGCGCGCCGAATTCAATCGCGATTTGAGCGGCCGGCGCATTGTGAACCGAGCCGGGAAACCGCGCGGGCATCGGCTCGCGCTCATCCTTGACGATCCAGTTCTCCAGCAAAATCGAGCCTTCATCAATCGCGCCCAGACCGGAGCCGAGCGCCACGGCCACGCGGTGACCGGCGGCCGGCGGCGGACAACGCCGCGTCGCGAGCAACGCCATCTGAATGATGCGGCTCAGGCGGCGGCGTTGATTCGGTGTGAG
>JANOHH010000041.1:0-1340 GCA_031406395.1 Verrucomicrobiota bacterium
GAAAGGACGGTCCGCCATGCGCCTCGCGATGCGCCTTGCTGTTGCGGCTTCGGCTCCGCCACGCCGTCTTTCTTGATGCTCAATGTAGGCACGATTTGCTTGCCGCCCGCGAGCGCTTCCTTGTCGCCGCCGAGATGCTTGGCCATCCGGGTGATCGCCTGCTTGCCGAATTCGTACGGCTGCTGGACCACGGTGCCAAAAATCAGCCCGTCCGCCACGCCGGCGAGCGTATCGTCCTCCTCGTCGAAGCACACAATCTTCACCTGGCCACCTTTCCCACCGTTCTTCACCGCGTTGAGGATCGCCGGGCCGTTGTAGCTCCACAAACCGACGAGGCACGCGACGTCGGGGTATTTCACCAGCGTATCTTCGACATTCTTCTGGGCCCGGGCGCGGTCGGTTTCATCGGTGCGCACATCAATGATCTCGACCTTCGAACCGGCGAGTTCCTGCTTGATGCCCGCGAAACGCTCCTTCGCGTTCTGCGCGTCGAGCGTGCCGACGAACACCATGATCTTGCCGCCGTTGGGCAAGGCTTCCTTGATGAGTTTGCCCGCTTCAACACCCGCGGCGGTGTTGTCGGTGCCGATGTAGCAAACGCGCTTGCTGGCCGGAGCATCGCTGTCGTGGCAGATCAACAGCGTCTGACCGGCGATCTTGTTCAGGAAGTCGGTCTGGTTCGCGGGATCGATCGGGCTGACCGCGATGCCGTCAATGCCCTTGGCCAGGAGATCGTCGAGAATCTGCTGTTGCTCCGCCGCACCACCAGATGAGGGAATGCGGAAATCCACTTCCACATTGGAGAGGTTCTTCACCGCGTCGGCGGTGCCCGCGCGGGCGATGGTCCAAAAGCTCGATGCGTTGTTCGACACGAACGCGAGCTTGAGTTTCTTGCCCCCCGTGCCGCCGGAACTGGCGGCGTCGTTCTTGCCGCAGCCGGCGACGATGAGTCCCACGCAGAGCGCGGCCAAGGTGAATCGAAGTTGGTTGGATTTCATAATTGAGATTAGGCAGTTTCAGGTTTAGCGAACGGAGAACTTGTAAATGATCGTATTCTGGAATGTCTGGCCGGGCTTCAGGACCGTGGTCGGGAAACCGGGCTGATTCGGCGAATCGGGGTAGTGTTGCGGTTCGAAGCAAAAGCCGTTTCTGGTTTGATAAACCCAGCCGCCCTTGCCGGTGATCGTACCGTCGAGAAAATTACCGGTGTAGAACTGCACCCCCGGCTCGGTCGTGCTGACGTCCATGATGCGACCGCTGGTCGGCTCGGTCACACGACCCGCCGGCCGCAAGCTGCCGTTGGCCGGGCGACTGAACACGAAGTTGTGGTCGTAGCCTCC
>JANOHH010000042.1:0-2520 GCA_031406395.1 Verrucomicrobiota bacterium
AATGGCTCGTGGACATGCACGGGCCGCACGACCATCAATCGCTCCTGCATCCCGCCAAACAACTCGCCATCCTCGATGCGTTCGGCAGTTTGGAAGCGGAGCGCGAGGCGTTTGGTGAATGCGCGCGCCGGCGGGCCGCTCTGGAGGCCGAGAAGGCTTCACTGATCGTGGATGAAAAGACGTACGCGCAGCAACTCGACCGGTTGCGGTTTCAGGTGAAGGAGATAGAAGCCGCCCGTTTTCAGCCGGACGAAGAAGCGCAGGTGGAACAGGAACATCATCGCACCAGCAATGCCACCAGGCTTTTGTCGTTGAGCCAGGCTGCGCTCGACGGGTTGGGCGAGAGTGAGAGTTCGCTGCTCACCCAGGCAGGTAGTGTCGGTCGCACTTTGCAGGAGCTGCAGCGTGTGGACGCCGGTGCGGCGCCGCTCACGGAATTGCACGCCCAGGGTGTCGCCATGCTGCGCGATTTGCAAAGCGAGCTTTCGCGCTACGCGGACAAGGTGGACGTTGATCCCGCCCGCTTGCAGGAACTGGAGGAACGGCTCGATCTTATCCACGCGATGAAGCGCAAATATGGGGCGTCCCTCGCGGAGGTCATTGCGTTTGGCGGTGAGGCAAAGCGTCAGTTGCAGAGCCTCGAAACCCGCGACGCCGAACTCGCCCGCCTCAACGCCGCGCTCACGCAGCTCGATGCGGAATTGCTGCGGACGGGAAAGAAACTCTCCGCGGAACGCCGCACAGTGATTCCACAACTCGCCAAGGCCGTGAGCCGGCAACTGGCTGATCTGGGTTTCAAGCAGAGCAAGTTTGATGTGGCGATTGAAACAGAGGTAGGGTCATCGCGCTGCGATGACCGGACGGCGCAGCGCATCGTCCCTACCAGTTCGGGCTTCGACACGATTGAATTTCAGTTTTCCCCGAACATCGGCGAGCCGGCGAAGCCGTTGCGCGCCATCGCGTCGTCCGGTGAAATGGCGCGGGTGATGTTGGCGCTCAAAACGGTGCTGGCCGCCGAGGACGAAATTCCCGTGCTTATCTTCGATGAAGTGGATGCCAACGTGGGCGGTGAAACCGCGAATGCGGTGGGCGAAAAGATGAAGCAGATTTCGGCGAAACGCCAAGTCCTGTGCATCACGCACCTCCCGCAAGTCGCGGCCACGGCGACGGCGCATTACGCTGTGACCAAGCAGGTCAAGGAAGGCCGGACAATTACGGAGATTGAATTGCTCAACCCGAAAGCGCGCGTGACCGAACTGGCGCGGATGTTGGGCGGCCAAAGCGAGGTGGCCCGGAAGCACGCGGAGGCGTTGCTGAAGTAGCGAAGAGAATGGTTATGACGCTCGCCCTCACCCTGACCCTTTCCCCCGGGGAGAGGGAAAAGCCGTAGTGCGATTTTGATTTTGCGAATGGCTGTCCGGCAAACTCAGTCGCACGAATTCCTTTGCGGCGGCGAACGATTCTCCCTCTCCGTGGGGAGAGGGCAGGGGTGAGGGAGGTCGTTACTCAAATTAATCGAGTTGGTGGACACGCATTTCGTCGTGACCAGGCAGTTGAAGGGGGCTGGACGATTACGGAGATTGAATTGCTAAACCCGACAGGGCGCGTAACAGAACTGGCGCGGATGTTGGGCGGTCAAAGTTGAATTCGCATTGCCAGAATCAAGGCAAATTAGTCGAGTCAACAGGGTCTATTTGTCCACAGATTCAAACGTTGCCATAATCGGCCGGTGGTCAGAGCCAATGCCCCAGTTGGCTATCTTTGGAATGTAGGTTTGATCCCTAATCCACTCGCGGGCCATGCCGGGGCTGAGCATGAGGTAATCAATGCGGCTATACGTGTCTTCCACCCCGTAATAATGCGTCCAGGTGATGTTGCGCGGCGAGTAGTGCGGGTTCGTGGGGTTGGGCTGGTTGTCGCCGTTCCGCTCGGCGGGACGGGTGTCCACCAGTTTGTCGTTGCCGCGCCCCACGATTTCCTTGATGGCTTTGGAGTTGTAGGTGTCGTTGAAGTCGCCGAGGACGACGATGTTGGCCTTGGGATTGGCGGCTAGTTTCCGATCAACGATGGCGCGGAGAATTTTTGCTTCCGCGTAGCGCAGTTCGGCTTCGTCCTCTTGCGGTACGGGACGGCGGGATTTCAAATGCGCACCGATCAGGGTGAATTCGTAACGGTCGTTCACCTTGATGTCCACATCGCTAAACCCGCGACCGACGCGGAAGCGACGTCCGCTGAGAAGGAAATTGTCGTTCGTGTGCGGGCGGCGGGCGACAATGGGAAACCGGCTGAGGACGGCGACATGGATGTTGGTGTCGAAACCGGTGACGAACTCGTAGTGTGGGAGGTCCAGTCCTTCCTTTTTGAGTGCGGCACGTAATTCAAGAAGCGCACTGAGTCCGCCCATTTCTTCCAACGCGATCACGTCCGGCTTCATCGCAAGGATGGTCTCGCGAACCCGGGCTTTGGCTTCGGGGGACTTGACGAGCTTCCGCGAATCCGTGGGTTGGTCGAGATAGTTCT
>JANOHH010000074.1:0-1331 GCA_031406395.1 Verrucomicrobiota bacterium
CTCGGCAGAGCGCTGCAAATCTATTTCTCTCAAGCTGGCGGCGCTCTGCCGAGACGCCGCTACGCTGCGGTTCATGGGGAGGGGCAAACGCGGTGCGGCCAATGACCCCCTCCATGTGTCACGTTCCCACCCGACCCCTCACGCTTTCCCTCTCCCCTTCCGAAGGGGAGAGGGAAAGTTTCTCACCTGCGCTTTCTTTCTCGCCTTGCTGGCGGCCTCAACCACCCACGCCCAATATCACTATTTCAATGTTCCCAGCGCCGCCGACTGCATCGTTCAAGATTATCGCTCGCCCAATATTCCGCCCGGAATCTACGATGCCATTCACGAGGAATATGTGAGCAGTTCTGATGGTGGGTCGGGCTATTTCTATGGCGGCATGACCCACCAAAACGCCAACGGCACGCTGGTGCAATATGTCTGTTGGCCGGCCAGCGGTGGGTTTGCACCCTACTCGCAGCAAATCCCGACCTTTGCCGGAACGAATATGGTCGGTTATGCGCAAATCGGCGAGGGCAGCAGTTGCGCGATCAAGGGCTACTGGCCGCAATTCACGACCAATCTCTGGAGCCGTTTCGTGGTTCGCTATTGGCAACCGGCCGACGGCACGCCGCACGTGGGCTATCAGGGGATGTGGATGAAGGAGCCGGTGAGCGGCAACTGGTATCACGTCGGGACGTTCAGGTATCCATTTGCGGTGACCGGGGTCAACGGCATGAGCGGCTGGCAGGAGAATTTCACCGGCTATGGCGGCATTTATGTCGTGGACCACGCGGGTGGTTACTACCACAAGAACGGCACCTGGCAGCGGGCCAATCAAGTGCAATTCACTTCGGCCGGCTGCGTCAGTTTGATCGACGGCAACACCGCCGTCCGTTCGGAAGTCGCCAACAGCAGTCTGGGCAACAATGTCCCGCTCACCCTGACCCTGACCGGTCAGCCGGCCCAGCCCACGTTCGATCCCATCCTACTCAGCAGCACCAACGCGAGTGTCCTGGGAACGCAATTGCTCGTACAGTGGCAATTGCCTCTCTCCAGTTCGCCGCAGCTCGCCTACAAAGTGGAAGTTTTCACCAACGCCAGCCTGACCGGAACGGTGGTGGCGACAGCATTTGACAATGAACCTGAGACGCGCCAGAAGTTGCTGAACATCGGGAGTGTGGCGACGCCGTACGTCCGGCTCACCCTCTCCGACATCTTTTACCAAACCAACACCTTCGTCATCACCCCCACAGTTCCCACGCTCAGCCCGGCCACGAATGTTTCCGGCACCGTGGACGGTCTGGCGTTCCAATAGTCCGAAGCCAGTTCCGGCAACTGGAGCGCGCTCC